>JAQBHG010000088.1:0-6950 GCA_032127975.1 Steroidobacteraceae bacterium | reverse complement strand
CGCCGCGCGGGCTCGTATCCGGCGCGACAATCGCCAGGCCCAGTTCCGCCGCCACGCGCTGGGCGCCCGCCTTGATCATAAAGGTCTCTTCGGTACAGGTGAGACCCGCAAGGTAATAGAGCACGGGCACCCTGCCACTCGCAGCCTGCGGCGGCAAGAAAACTGCAAAGCGCATCGCGCAGGCGGTCTCGGCGGCGTCGTGTCTATGAAAGCTGACGACACCGCCGAAGGCGCCGTGCCGGCTGATCGTGTTGCCCTCCTCGAAGGCGGCGGCGCGTGTCCCGGACATCCGTCAGGCCTTCAGGACACCCTTTGCCTTAGCGGTGTGCGTCGCGATCATGTCCATCAAAGCCGGGGACAGGCAGTCGTATGGTTCCAACTTCAGTTCCTTCAGTCGCGCGCGCACGCCTGCCATTTCGCCGGGACTGGCGCTGCCCGTTTCGATGATGGAGGAGACAAAGGCCGCGAATTCAGGTGCCGCCCAACCCTTGTCCTTGGAGAGTTCCACGTGCACGAAGTCGAACCCGTAGATCGGGTGATTCTTGTTCTCGATGCGGCCGAACATGTGCACCCCGCAGCCCGTGCATGCGTGCCTCTGAATCGTCGCACTGGCATCCACCACCTTGAGCTTCTGGCCATTCGCCGTGACCGAAAGCTTGTCGCGTCCGACGACCGCGACGATGGAAAACGCCGCGCCCTTGGGCTTCCAGCACTTGCTGCAGCCGCAGGCGTGGTTGAATGCCACGTCGCTCGCCAGCTTCACCGTGACCGGCGCGCTCGTGCAATGACAGGTCAGAGTGCCGCCCTTGAATCCCTTGGTGCCGGGCTTGACGCCCTTGTCGACAGACGGATGAATCTTGACAGCCATGATGTGTTCCCCCTGCTGCAGTTTCAGAATGTCACGACACTGCGGATGGATTCGCCCCGGTGCATCAGGTCGAAGGCATCGTTGATCTTTTTCAGCGCCATCGTGTGCGTGATCAGGTCGTCGATGTTGATCTTCCCTTCCATGTACCAGTCCACGATCTTCGGCACGTCGGTGCGCCCGCGGGCGCCGCCAAATGCCGTGCCCTTCCACACACGCCCGGTGACGAGCTGGAATGGGCGGGTCTTGATTTCCTGGCCCGCACCGGCGACGCCAATTATGACGGAGACGCCCCAGCCGCGGTGGCAGCATTCCAGCGCCTGGCGCATCAGGTCCACGTTGCCGACACACTCGAAGCTGTAGTCGGCCCCGCCGCCGGTCAGCTCGACCAGGTGCGCGACCAGATCGCCTTCGACTTCCTTCGGATTCACGAAATGGGTCATCCCGAAGCGCTCGGCGAGCGTCTTGCGCCGCGGATTGATATCGACGCCAACAATCTTGCCAGCGCCCGCCATGCGCGCGCCCTGGATCACATTCAGTCCAATACCGCCCAGCCCGAATACGACGACACTGGCGCCGGGCTCAACTTTCGCCGTATTGATAACGGCCCCGATGCCGGTCGTCACGCCGCAGCCGATGTAGCAGACCTTGTCGAATGGCGCGTCCTCGCGGATCTTCGCGAGCGCAATTTCTGGCAATACCGTGTAATTCGAAAAAGTTGAGCAGCCCATGTAATGGTGGATCTTCTTGCCGCCGATCGAAAAGCGGCTGCTGCCGTCAGGCATCACGCCCTTGCCCTGGGTTGCCCGGATGGCCGTGCAGAGATTGGTCTTGCGCGACAGGCAGGACTTGCACTCGCGGCATTCCGGTGTGTAGAGCGGAACCACGTGGTCGCCCTTCTTCAGTGTCTTCACGCCGGCCCCGACATCAACCACGATGCCCGCGCCCTCGTGGCCGAAGATCACCGGGAACAGTCCTTCCGGATCCGCGCCCGAGCGCGTAAATTCATCCGTGTGGCAGACGCCAGTCGCCCTGATCTCGACCAGCACCTCGCCCGCCTTCGGGCCATCGAGTTCGACCTCGACAATTTCCAGCGGCTGGCCGGCGGCCCAGGCGATTGCGGCTCTTGTCTTCATTTGTATTCCCCCCGACCTAGCCCATATGCAATCCGCCATTCAGCGAGAAATCCGCACCGGTCGCAAATGCCGCGTCGTCGGAGGCGAGCCAGGCCACGATCGAGGCGATTTCATCCGGCGTGCCGAGACGTCCGACCGGTATCGTCGCGACAATTTTTTCGAGTACCTCGGGTTTCACCGCGCGAACCATTTCCGTGCCGATGTAGCCCGGCGATACGGTATTCACGGTGACTCCTTTCGACGCGACTTCCTGCGCGAGCGCCATCGTGAAGCCGTGGATGCCGGCCTTCGCCGTTGAGTAGTTGGTCTGTCCGAACTGGCCGCGCTGCCCGTTCACCGAAGAGATGTTGATCACGCGCCCCCAGCCACGGTCCAGCATGCCGTCGATGACCTGCTTGGTCACGTGAAACAGGCTGTTGAGGTTGGTATCGATGACCTTGTGCCAACGCTCGAAGGTCATCTTGCGGAATGTTCCATCGGCCGTGATGCCGGCATTGTTGACCAGTACGTCAACGGGGCCGTGTTCCTTGAGCACCTTCTCGAATGCAGCGCGGGTCGATTCCCAATCGGCCACATTGCCCTCCGAGGCGTGCACCTCGAATCCCTGTGCGCGCATGTCTGCGACCCAGGGGTCCTTGCGTTTCGAACCGGGTCCGCAGCCGGCGATCACGCGAAATCCTTCCTTGCACAGGCGCGTGGAAATTGCCGTGCCGATGCCGCCCATGCCGCCAGTCACATACGCCAGTCGCCCGCTCATGACCCCTCCTTGTCCTTGTTGTCAGGTAAATCGAAGGCCGAGGGCTTCGCATTGATTGCCCTGACCTTGTCGATGATCCAGGACACCAGCCACCAGCCGACCAGTGCGCCGACCACGATGATCCCTATTTCATAGGGGCTCATGACTCCACCTCATACCGGCGCAGGATCGCATTGATTTCCGCGTGGCGCTCGGGATCTCCGGAACTCAACCATGATTCGTGACGCAGCACGCTCATGAATCGGCTGCGAAACCGCCTGCGTTCCGATTCGCCCGCCGAGCGCTCGCCGAAGTCCGGCAATTCTACTTCCAGCGGCCGGCCGCCGCAGGCGGCCCGCAACAGGTTCGGCGCACACGGCAGGCAGAGCACGCTGATTGCCGACATCCCGAACGCCGCCCCACGCCTCAGGCCGAAAGCCGTGGCGCGAATCATGAGCAGGGTTGCGCCGGCAATGGCAAACAGGTAACCGATTCCGATCGCCAGGGCAAAATACAGGTTCTCACCCAGCAGCAGCATCGCGGGCGCCAGCACGACGACAACCAGCAGCAGCGCCAGGCACAGGTAACCCATCGCACGGGTCCAGCCGTCGGCAACGGGCGGAACGGCCCTGCCCGCATCTTTGCTACTGACATCGACGAGGCACCAGCGCGCAGCCCACAACATCCGATCCGGGCGCAGCGGATTCGGCATTGCGGGACGCCGGCCCAGCAATTCGATGCGCACCAGTCCAAATGAAAGTCGCCATCGACCCGGCGCCAGGCGCTCGACCAAGACCTCTCGCCGGCCGAGAAGTCGCATCGAATCGAGCAGGTAGACCAGGACAATGCCTATCGCAAGCAGGAGCTCGAGCCGGTCGTTGGTCATGCGTCCCGCTGTTTCTTGCCGAACAGCTTGCGCGCCCAGGCGGCGAGCCCCACTGCCCCGACCAGGATGAATTTCCACAGACCCTTCAGCAGGCCGCTCTTCGCGGCAACGGCCGCTCCGCCTCCCGCGATCAGCGCAGCGAGTCCGTACTCGGCCATGTGGTCGCCTTCCTGCACGTCCGCATAGCGCTCGCCGGCCACATACTGAAAGCCTTCCAGGACATTCTTGAATTCCGCGAAGGCGACATCCAGCGTATCCGGCGCTGCAACCAGGGTGGCGGAGGTAACGCCCTTGCGGCCCAGCAGGCGTGTGTTGACGTTGACAACAGGCTCACCCTCCGACTCCGCGGCGATCGCCCATTCAAGCCGCTGCGTCGCGGAGTCATAGCGTGGCTTGAAATGCCAGCCGGTGATCTGCAGCGCAGCCCAGCCACGTTTCTTTCGTTCTTCATTGGCCTGCTTTGTGCCTTCGCGAACCGAATCGAGCACCGCGTCGGCATCGATCTCCTCGTCATCCTTGACGTAGCCGATGTCATCGAATTCGAACAGGCCAAACCAGCGCAGATCATCCGGCGCAATCAGTGACTCACGGCCGCTGGTGGGATTCTCGACAATCTCCTGGAACTTCGCCGTTTCCTTGGGATGAAGGAACATGAAGCCCTCCGGCACGCTGAGGGTCGCATTCTTTCCGACCTTGACTTCGGCGGGTCCGATGATCCAATCCAGCTTCGCGAAGGGGTGAATCTCCTCTTCAACCGTCTGCGGCTCGACGTTTTCCTGCGCGGCAAGCGGGCAGGACGCGAGACCCAGACAGAAAACAACGGCGATCGCGCGCATCCGCGGCACTCCCCTGATCAATCGACAGTCTCGCCCTGCTGATGTGCACTGACAAGAGGTCTATACTTGCAGCACTGTAACCGGGCCAGCAAAAAGCCCGGAATTGGGGAGGAAGTAATGAGAAAGTTCATGAATGGAGCAGTTCTGCTCCAAGGTTGCTTGTTGCTGGCGGTTGCCGGAGCAGTCCAGGCAGCTGATAAGCCCGCAGAATCGTACGTTTACGGGACCTACTTCGTATGCGACGTTACCAAGCAGGAGCGTTCTGACGAGATTTTCAAGACACTCGATCAGCCATTTTATGACGCGGCTATAGCCGATGGCAGCATCACTGGCTACGGCCTCTATGCGCACCAGACGGGTGGCAAGTGGCGCCGCTTGATGTTCTCGACGGCGCCCACGATCCAGGCGCTGCTGGACGCGCAGAAGAAGATCGGCGACCAGACCGACGCCAAGAACAAGAAGCTGGGCGAAGAGTACGGCAAGATCTGCAACTCGCATGACGACTACATCTGGAGAACCGTTGCTGGTATTGCCGGTACGGCTGCTCCAGGCAATGCCGCCTTCTCGACGTATCTTGTCTGCGACAGCCGCGAAGCACAGGCCGATGCCATCGTCACGCAGGTATTCGCGCCCATCTACGACAAGTTGGTCGCTGACGGGAAGCTGAAGACATGGGGCTACCTGGAACACATTGTGGGCGGCCAGTTCCGGCGTCTTGCCACAATGACTGCCAGCGACGTGAAGAGCTTGATGGCGGCCCGCGCGGAGGTCAATCAGGCCCTGACGGACAATCCGCTCGGCGACACATTCACGGATATCTGCGATTCGCACGCGGATTACATCTGGGAAGTGAAAGCGAGCGGCAACCGCTAAGGAATTGCGGTTCGCTGAGAAACGAGGGTCCGGCGCAAGCCGGACCCTTTTTTTCGGGGCGCTGATCCTTTGCGATAATGTGCGAGTCAGGTCGCACGAAGAAACGCGTCAAGTCCGCTCCGGGCCAGGCCCGTTCTCGATGAGCGGCGCGCAACCCGCGCGGAAAACTGGCATCTCAGGGATGTGCTTTCGGGCACATAGGTTACAGGCCATTCCGGACACATAGGTAACACTTCTGGCATTTGCAGGAGACGCAAATGCCGTGGCAGGAGTGTTCCAAAGTGGACGAACGTCTACGCTTTGTGGCTCGGTTGCTCGAGGGCGAGAAGATGGCTGTGCTGTGCCGGGAGTTCGATATCTCCCGCAAGACCGGCCACAAGATCTTCAACCGCTTCAAGGACTGTGGTCTGGAGGGGCTCACCGATCGCTCCCGTCGGCCCTACCGGCAAGCCAATCGCCTGCCGTTCCAGATCGAGGCCTTGATCGTCGAGCTCAAGCGCGAGCACCCGAGCTGGGGTGCCCCCAAGATCCGCGAGAAGCTCAGGCGGCGCGCGAGCCACATCCCGCTGCCGGCCATCAGTACCGTGCATGCGGTGCTCGACCGCCACGGCCTGGTCACGCGCGGCCGCCGGCGCTCGGCCTACAAGGCCGAGGGCACCTGGCTGTCCAGGCCCGATCGGCCCAACGACCTGTGGTGTGTGGATTACAAGGGCGAGTTCATGCTCAGCAATCGCCGCTACTGTTACCCGCTCACCATCACCGACTTTGCCAGCCGCTATCTGTTGTGCTGCGACGCGCTGGAGGCCACCCGGGAAATCTACGCTTTTAGCGTGTTCGAGCGCGCCTTCAAGGATTACGGCTTGCCCACCGCGATCCGCAGCGACAATGGCGTGCCGTTCGCGAGCAGAACGGCCTTCTTCGGCTTGAGCAAACTCTCGGTCTGGTGGCTACGGCTGGGAATCACGCTCGAGCGCATCCAGCCCGGACAGCCGCAGCAGAACGGCCGCCATGAACGCATGCATCTGACCTTGAAGAAGGAAGCCACCAAACCGCCCGGAAAAAACTTCCTGCAGCAGCAAGCCAAGTTCGATCACTTTATCCAGGAGTACAACCACGACCGGCCGCATCAGGCGCTCGGCATGCGCTATCCGGCCGAGCTCTATACCGCTTCAGCGCGCCCCTATCAGGGACTGCCGCCGCTGGAATACCCGCTGCACGATCAAACCATCACCGTCACCCAATGCGGGCGGCTATGCTTCGGCGGTCGCAAGATCAATCTCAGCGCGGTCTTCGCCGGCCAAAACGTCGGCGTGCGTGAAGTCGCCGAGCACGTCTGGCTGATCAGCTACATGCACTACGACCTCGGCTTCTTCGACGATCAGTGCGGCCGAGTCGAGTGCGCGCCGAACCCGTTCGGCGCTAAAGTGTTACCCATGTCTCCGGAATAATCCGTTACCCATGTGACCGGAACGGACCGGAATTATTTGGTCGGAGCGCCGGGATTTGAACCCGGGACCCCTTGCACCCCATGCAAGTGCGCTACCAGGCTGCGCCACGCTCCGACGAAGATGATGATAGCCGATTGAACTGCGCGATGGATCAGCGGCGCAGCTGGCGC
>JAQBHG010000087.1:0-8290 GCA_032127975.1 Steroidobacteraceae bacterium | reverse complement strand
GCGATGATCGAACATCTGTTGAAAAATGCGCGCGGCTTCTTCAAGACCTACCTGCTCCTGGAGCTGATGAAGGGCATGGCCGTCACCGGTCGCCACCTGTTCCGGCGCAAGATCACGGTGCTGTATCCGGAGCAGAAGACTCCCATGAGCCCGCGCTTTCGCGGCCTGCACGCGCTGCGCCGCTATCCCAACGGCGAGGAGCGCTGCATCGGCTGCAAGTTGTGCGAGGCGGTCTGCCCGGCGCTCGCGATCACGATCGAATCCGATGTCGGCGCCGATGGCACGAGGCGCACGACGCGTTACGACATCGACCTCTTCAAGTGCATTTATTGCGGCTTCTGCGAGGAGGCCTGCCCGGTCGACGCGATTGTCGAGACGCGGATCCACGAGTACCACATGGAGAATCGCGGCGAGAACATCATGACCAAGGACAAGCTGCTCGCAATCGGCGAGCGTTATGAGGCGACGATCGCTGCCGACAAGGCCGCGGACGCACGCTACCGGTGACCTGAGATGCTGGTAACCATTCTGTTCTATGCATTCTCCGCGGTGCTGATTGGTGCGGCACTCGGGGTCATCCTCGCGCGCAATCCGGTTCATTCCGTGCTGTTCCTGGTGCTCTGCTTCTTCAATGCCGCAGTGCTCTGGCTGCTGATCGAGGCCGAATTCCTGGCCATCGTCATGGTGCTCGTTTACGTGGGCGCAGTCATGGTGTTGTTCCTGTTTGTCGTAATGATGCTCGACATCAACATCGAGAAGCTGCGCGAAGGATTCACGCGAAATGCGCCGCTGGGTATCGTGATTGCGCTGATCGTGATCGTCGAGCTGTATTACGTCCTGTGGGTCCGGCGCCTTGGCATCGAGGTGACGGGCGGCACGGCTCCGCTACCGGAAAATTACAGCAATACAGCAGAGATTGGCGCCGTGCTCTACACGGAGTACGTTTACCCGTTCCAGCTCGCTGCAGTCGTGCTGCTGATTGCGATCATTGCGGCGATTGCGCTGACGATGCGCAAGCGGCCAGGCCTCAAGCTTCAGGACATCCCGCACCAGGTCTCGGTGCGCGCAAGGGATCGCGTCAGGATCGTGCAGATGCCCACGGAACGCGACCCATGATTACGCTGACACATTACCTGATGCTGGCGGGGATCCTGTTTGCGATCGCGGTGGCAGGCATATTCCTGAATCGCAAGAATGTGATCCTGCTGCTCATGTGCATCGAGCTGATGCTGCTCGCTGTGAACTTCAACTTCGTCGCGTTCTCGCGCTTCCTGGGGCTGCTGGACGGGCAGATATTCGTGTTCTTCATCCTGACGGTCGCCGCCGCAGAGGCCGCCATCGGGCTCGCCATCCTGGTGGTGCTGTTCCGCCAGCGCCAGAGCATAAACGTCGAGGAACTCGACGTGATGAAGGGATGACCATGTCGATGCAGCAACTCTGCCTGCTGATAGTCCTTGTGCCGCTGGGCGCCGCAGTTATCACGGGCCTGGGCGGTCGTTACATCGGACGCTCCGCCGCCCACTGGCTCTGCACCGGCGGCGTCGCATTCTCGTTCCTGGCGTCGGCCTCGATCCTGAGGCAGATGCTGGACGGGGCGCCGGTGCTGAATGAAGGCGTTTACACCTGGGCACTCAGCGACGGAATCCGGATGGAAGTCGGGTTCCTGATCGACAATCTGACCGCGTTGATGATGACGGTCGTCACCTTCGTCTCGCTTGCCGTACACGTGTACACGATCGGCTACATGCGCGACGATCCGGGCTACCAGCGGTTCTTTGCCTACATCTCGCTATTCACGTTTGCGATGCTGATGCTCGTCATGTCGAACAACTTCCTGCAGTTGTTCTTCGGGTGGGAGGCCGTCGGCCTGGTGTCCTACCTGCTGATCGGGTTCTGGTACAAGCGCCCGACCGCGATATTCGCCAACCTGAAGGCGTTCGTCGTCAACCGAATCGGCGATTTCGGCTTCATCATGGGCATTGCGGCTGTCGTCTACTACACCGGCAGCCTCGACTACAGCGAGGTGTTCGCGCGCGCGCCGGGCATGCTCGGGCTGGAGATCTACCTGACGCCGGGCGAGCCGTCCAAGCCGATCACGCTGATCTGCGTCTCGCTGTTCCTCGGCGCGATGGGAAAATCTGCGCAGGTACCGCTGCATGTCTGGTTGCCCGACTCGATGGAAGGCCCGACCCCGATCTCAGCGCTGATTCACGCGGCGACCATGGTGACGGCCGGGATCTTCATGGTGGCGCGCATGTCGCCATTGTTCGAGCTTTCAAGGGATGCGCTGAATTTCGTGATCGTGATTGGTGCGACGACGGCTCTTTTCATGGGCTTCCTTGGCGTCGTCAACAACGACATCAAGCGCGTCATCGCTTATTCGACGCTGTCGCAGCTCGGCTACATGACCGTCGCGCTCGGCGCAGGCGCCTACGGTGCGGGCATCTTTCACCTGATGACGCACGCTTTCTTCAAGGCGCTGCTATTCCTCGCGGCGGGCTCCGTCATCATCGCAATGCACCACGAGCAGGATATGCGCCGGATGGGCGGGCTGCGTCGCTACATGCCGATCACCTACTGGACCTGCCTGATTGGCGCGCTGGCCCTGATCGGCTTCCCCGGGCTGTCCGGTTTCTTTTCTAAAGACATCATCATCGAGGCAGTGAAGCACTCCAATATCAGTGGAGCGGGGTACGCCTACTGGTGCGTGCTGATCGGCGTATTCGTGACCGCTCTTTACAGCTTCCGCCTGATATTCATGACTTTCCACGGCCGCGAGCGCATGGATGAGCACACACGCGAGCACCTGCATGAGAGTCCCTGGGTCGTCACGCTGCCGCTCATAGCGCTCGCCATTCCGTCGATCGCGATCGGCTGGATGACCGTCGGGCCCGTCGCGTTCGGGGACTTCTTCGTCGGCTCGATAGCACAGGGCGCGCATGGACCCTATGGGCTGCCTAGCGACGAGTTCCATGGCTCGCTGGCGTTCATGCAGCACGCATTCACGTCGCCGCCCGTGTACCTGGCCTTCGCCGGAATCGCCACGGCCTGGTATCTCTACATCAAGCGCCCGGAGCTGCCAGCGGTGATCAGCGCGCGATTCAGCCGTCTGCACCGGCTGCTGGTGAACAAGTACTACTTCGACTGGTTCAACGAAAACGTCGTTGCCGTCGGCGCGCGCGCTTTCGGCACCGGCCTCTGGCGGCGCGGTGACGAGGCCGTGATCGACGGCATCATGGTGAACGGGACGGCGCGCGCAATCGGCGCCATTGCCATGGTCGTCAGGCGGGTGCAGACCGGTTACCTGTATCACTACGCATTCGCGATGATCATCGGCCTGTCCCTGCTGCTCGGCTGGTTGTTGCTGAAATCATGAACATCGCGGCACCGAACAACCTTCTGAGCCTGCTGGTCTGGATCCCGATAGGGGCGGGCGTCCTGGTGCTCCTGCTCGGCGATCGCCGCATCGCGCTGGCCCGCTGGATTGCTCTTGCGGCCTCGATCGTGACACTCGCGCTATGCGTGCCGCTGTGGCAGCAGTTCGACATCACGACGCCGGCGCTGCAGTTCATCGAGAATGCTTCCTGGATTCCGGCGCTGAATGCCTGGTATCACCTTGGCGTCGACGGCATCGCCCTCCCGCTGATTGTCTTGACCGCGTTCACGACGCCGCTCGTCGTCATCGCGGCCTGGACCACGATCGAAAAGCGCCCGGGCCAGTTTTTCGCCGCCTTCCTGATCATGGAAGGTTTGATGATCGGCGTATTTTCTGCGGCCGACGCACTGCTGTTTTACGTGTTCTGGGAGGCGATGCTGATACCGATGTTCCTGATCATCGGCATCTGGGGCGGCGCAAGACGCGTCTACGCAACCATCAAGTTCTTCCTGTACACGTTCCTGGGTTCGGTACTGATGCTGGTGGCGCTTATCTACCTGTACCTGCAGGGTGGCAGTTACGAGATTGCGGCGATGCATCGCCTGCCGCTCGGCATGACCGAGCAGTTGCTGATCTTCCTGGCCTTCTTCGCGGCATTCGCGGTCAAGATCCCGATGTGGCCCGTGCACACCTGGCTGCCGGATGCGCACGTCGAGGCGCCGACCGGCGGCTCCGTGGTGCTGGCGGCGATCATGCTGAAGATGGGCGGCTATGGCTTCCTGCGATTCAGCCTGCCGATCACGCCGGATGCGAGCCGCGAACTCGACTGGCTGGTCATCACCCTGTCGCTGATCGCGATCGCATATATCGGCTTCGTCGCACTCGTGCAGCGCGACATGAAGAAGCTGATCGCCTATTCGTCGATTGCCCACATGGGTTTCGTCACGCTCGGATCATTCATCGCCTACGACATCCTGCTGCGCACGGGATCGGTCTCCGGCGCGGCCATGGGGCTCGAAGGCGCGATGGTCCAGATGGTTTCGCACGGGCTGGTTTCGGGTGCGCTGTTCCTCTGCGTCGGCGTGTTGTATGACCGCCTCCACACGCGCGAAATCAGCGCCTATGGCGGCGTGGTCAACACGATGCCGGTCTTTGCGTTCTTTGCAGTGCTGTTTGCCATGGCGAACGCCGGGCTGCCGGGCACCTCGGGTTTCGTCGGCGAATTCCTGGTGATCATAGCGAGCTTCAAGGCGAATTTCTGGTTCGCATTTGTCGCGGCGCTGACGCTGATCCTGGGGGCCGGCTACACACTATGGCTCGTGAAGCGAGTGATCTGGGGCGATATCGGTAACGACGGTGTAGCCTCGCTGAAGGATCTGAACGCGCGCGAATTCCTGGTGCTGGCCGTGCTTGCGGCGGCCGTGCTGTTGATCGGCGTCTGGCCGGCGCCGCTACTGGATGTGATGCGGCCAACACTGGAGTGGCTGGTGCAGCAGATGATGGTCAGCAAGCTTTGAGGCCCGCGTGATGGATGGTATGGCAACTGTACTGACACTTGCGGATCTCACTCCCGCCGCTGCGGAGATTTTCATCGCGGCCGCTGCCTGCGTGATCCTGCTGGTGGATGCCTTCCTGCCGAAGAGCCGGCGCAGCTGGACATTCCTGCTTTCCATTGCGGCACTCGCAGGGGCGGCCTGGGTGACATCGCTGGTCGCGACGCCAGAGCGGTCCGTCGTGCTGTATGGCCACTTTGTCGCCGATCCCATGGGAACGGTGCTAAAACTCTTCACCTACGGTGCTGCAGCGGTCGCGCTGCTGTATTCGCGCGATTACCTTGCCAAGCGCGGCCTGATGCGAGGCGAGTATTTCGTGCTGGCGCTTTTTGCCGTCCTTGGCATCCAGGTCATCGTGTCGGCCGGCAGCCTTCTTACGCTTTATATGGGCATCGAGATCATGTCGCTGTCGCTTTACGCGATGATTGCGTTCGATCGCGACAATGGCGTTGCGGCCGAGGCAGCAATGAAATACTTCGTGCTCGGTGCGATCGCCTCCGGCACGCTGCTGTATGGCATCTCGATCCTGTACGGAGTGACCGGAACGATCCGGCTGGATGGTCTCGCCGAAGCATTGCAGGGCGGTGATGCATCGAGCATCGGGCTGCTTCTCGGGCTCGCATTCATCGTGGTGGGTGTCGCCTTCAAGTTCGGCGCTGTGCCGTTCCATATGTGGCTGCCAGACGTCTACCATGGGTCGCCGACGGCGGTGACGCTATTCGTCGGTTCCGCGCCCAAGATTGCGTCCTTCGCACTTGCGATGCGGGTTCTTGCCGAAGGCCTGGGCGGCGCCGTCGATGCCTGGCAGGACATGTTGATCGTTCTTGCCGTGCTGTCAATGGCGATTGGCAACGTGGTTGCTATCGCCCAATCGAATATCAAGCGCATGCTCGCCTATTCGACGATTTCACACGTCGGTTTCATCCTGCTCGGAGTGCTGACCGGTACTGCAACGGGCTACCAGGCCGCGATGTTCTACACGCTGACCTATGTGATCCTCGCGACCGGCGCCTTTGGCGTCGTGCTGCTGATGTCGCGCAAGGGTTTTGAAGCGGAGCTTCTCGACGACTACAAGGGACTCAACCAGAAGAGCCCCTGGTTCGCATTTGTCATGCTGATATTGATGTTCGGCATGGCGGGCGTCCCGCCAACAGTCGGATTCTGGGCCAAGGTGCAGGTCATCTCGGCTGTCCTCGATGTCGGCTTTACCTGGCTCGCCGCGCTTGCGGTATTGCTGTCCGTGATCGGTGCCTTTTACTACCTGCGCATCGTCAAGTTGATGTACTTCGATGAACCAACGGCACGCGAGGGACTCGAAGCGGGTGGGGCATTCCGGCTGGTGTTAAGTCTCAATGGGCTGGCGGTTCTTGCCTTGGGGCTGTTTCCAGGCCTCTTGATTTCACTGTGTGTACACGTGCTACCGTAATGGGCGGCACTTGGGCAGGTCGCGGAGTGGGCCAATGCGAAGATTGATATTTGCGTTCCTGATCGCCGCCTTTGCGACGGTTCCGGCGGTTGCGCAGGACGATGAAAAGCCCGCGCAGGAAGAAGTCAAGGCAGCGAAAGCGGAGAAGGAATACAAGCCGCCACCGGGCTACAAGACCCGGCATCGGGGCGACAAGACTATCTATTGCCGAAAGGGCACGGAAATCGGCTCTCGCTTCAAAGTCGAGAAATGCTTCTCGAAGGATCAGCTCAAGCTCGAACTGGAGCGTATTGAGACGGAAAAGGAAGAATTCGAGAGGAGCCGCCGGCAGTGCGTTACCGCAAAGGTATGCGCAAACCCCTGAGTTCATACTGGGTACAGCTAAACCGACGTGCGCCCGGCACAATTAGTCTGCCTTGGCAAGAAAGTGCTGCTTTGTTGATTGCTAACTGAATGCAAACCTGAGCGAAAGTATGCGAAGCATGATCCTGATGGCACTGCTCACGATGGCGGCGGGTTCCGCTTTTGCGCAGAGCAGCGCGTTGGCCACCAGCAATGAAACGCCAGCAACTGATGCAGCGCCGGTCAAGCCGGACGGAGACGCGGCGGCAGAAATCAGGGAAGAAAAACCATTCAGGATTCCGCCCGGATTCAGGACCAAGACGCGCGGCGACAAGACAATGTACTGCCGAAAGGAAACCATCAGTGGCTCACGCTTCGGAAGCGAAAAGTGCTACACGGAGGAGCAGCTCGAGGCTATCGCGGAGCGTAATGAGGCGCAGAGGCAGGAGATCGAAAAGTCCAGGCGTGTCTGCGCGAGCGATTCTACCTGCGGTAATCAATGAAATTTTGCCGACGGGCGTTGTCGCCAGCGATAAGTTTGTAAACTGCAATACCTGCGTCTATAATGCGCGCCCCTGTTGCGGGGTGGAGCAGTCTGGCAGCTCGTCGGGCTCATAACCCGAAGGTCGCAGGTTCAAATCCTGCCCCCGCTACCAATCACACGAACCCCGGCCCCGCGCCGGGGTTTCTGTTACTGCGCCCGAGGCCACTCAAGTACTTGCGGTGCTGCTGGGTGCCAAACGGGTCGCAGTGGCGTAAAATTAAGCGTCACTTGTAGCACCCACCAATAGTTGGGAGACCGGAAGATAAAGTGTATCGGCCGTCTGTTGGTAACGGATTTCAAGGAGGTGAGCTATGAGCAACAGCAATGCGTACAAGGGACGTTGTCTTTGCGGAGCAGTGCAATTCACGGTAACGGGCGAACCGGCTGCCATGGGCTATTGTCATTGCAGTGACTGTCGGCTCTGGTCAGCGGGTCCGGTCAACGCCTTCACTTTGTGGAAACCCGAGGCGATAAAGGTGACCCAAGGTGAGGAGAAGATCCGTACTTACAACAAGACCGCGAGGAGCTCACGCAAGTGGTGCGCGACCTGCGGGGGTCACCTATTCGCCGACCATCCGCACTGGACGCTCATCGACGTCTACGCTGCCACGATACCGAGCCTTCCATTCAAGCCCGGTGTGCACGTCAACTATCAAGAAACAGTCCTGCGCATGAAGGACGGATTACCGAAACTGAAAGACTTTCCCAAGGAAATGGGCGGCTCCGGCGAAGCGATGGCCGAATAGGACGTCTCTCAGGGTTATTTGCTGCGACACTCAAGTTTGCAAGAGCGAGCCGCGGAGCACTGTGTCCGACTATGTCGTTCCTACCCCGCGCCGGGGTTTCGGTTACTCCCTGCACATCGCATCTTCGAGCCGTGGCACGGGCGCCCGCAGCTGCCACTGCAATATCCCCCCGCTTCAACCGCGTGCACCGTGCCATGGACCGTGCTGAAGCCCCGTCCATCCCGCTCCTCATCACCCGCCGGTCAACCACCAGAAAGGCCGTTTGAATTTCCTAGCCGTCAGTTAGCCCGAAGAGGCCTGCCC
>JAQBHG010000086.1:0-6031 GCA_032127975.1 Steroidobacteraceae bacterium | reverse complement strand
CCACCGACACGCGGATTTTCAGTAGCAAGCTGATACCCGCAACTTTAGCTGCATCAACCGGTTAGCCGGGGCGTCCCATCGGCGCAATTTGCCGCTGCGATATGCTATGGCCTTCGAGCTGTTCGGTAGCGACCTGCCCGGTGGAGAGGTCTGCAAGCATGGCGGATGTTTTTGTTTCCTATGCCCGCAGCGACAAGGCGCTCGTCGCGCCGCTGGTCGCTGCCATTGAGGCACAGGGTTGGTCGGTGTGGTGGGACCCGGAGATAGATCCCGGCCAGGAGTTTGACCGCCAGATCACCGCCGAGCTCAAGGCCGCCGCCGCCGTCCTGGTCGTGTGGACGCCAGCTTCGGTGGAGTCGCGCTGGGTGCGCGGAGAAGCGCGAGAAGGAGCTGACCGCGGCGTCCTCGTGCCCCTGCGCTTCGAAGGCGCCACCCTGCCGATCGATGTGCGCGCGCTTCATACGACCGATTTCGATGACTGGAATGAGGATCCCCAGAGCCCGCAGGGCCGGGAAATGTTGCGCGCGCTGGGTGCCATCCTGGGCCGTCAGCGCGCGTCAATGCCCGCGCCGGCCAAGGTCGACCCAGCGCCGCCTGCACTTGCCGCCGGGCCTGCCCGCATCGCGATCTGCGTCCTGCCCTTCGCCAACATGAGCGGCGACCCGGAGCAGCAACATTTCAGCGACGGCATCACTGAGGACATCATCACCGAACTGTCGCGTTGGCGCCTACTGGCAGTGCGATCTCGCTCGGCCTCGTTCCGGTATCGCGGCGTCGCAGTCGACATGAAGCAGGTCGCGCGCGAATTGAATGTCCGTTATATCGTCGAAGGAAGCGTCCGGCGCATGGGCGAGCGCATCCGGATCACCGCTCAGTTGATCGATACCGAAACTGGTAGCCACATCTGGGGCGAGAAATTCGACCGGGACCTGGCCGGTGTTTTTTCCGTCCAGGACCAAGTCGTACAAACGATCGTCAGTACGCTCGTGGGTCGGGTCCAGGCTTCCGATGTCGAACGATCGCGTCGGAAGCCGCCGACGAGCCTGGCGGCGTACGAGTATGTCCTGAAGGCCAATGCATTGCCCTGGGACGATCCAGATGGCGAAGCCGAGGCAACACGTCTGCTCGAGACGGCAATCGAAATTGATCCTGGCTATGGATTCGCTCACGCGGTTCTGGCCTCTCTACGTTGGGGAAAATGGCACGACGACCCGCGCGGTTCCGATGTCGCGCTGCAGGATGCATACTCCCTGGCAAAGCGGGCCGTCGAACTTGATGAGAACGAGAGCACCTGCTTTTCAATCTTGGGTCAAACCTGCTTGTTGCTGCGTTCCTTTGATCAGGCCTTGCAACATTTACGGCGCGCAATCGAACTCAATCCGAGCAACCCCTGGAATCGGGCTGATCTTGGATTTCTCTTGATCTATGTCGGCCAGGCTGAAGAGGCGCTCGCGTCGTTCAGGCATGCGAGGGAGATCGATCCCTACTTCGACCAGCCCTGGTATTGGCGCTCAATCGGCAAGGCTCATATGGTCTTGCACAGGTATAAGGAAGCCCTGCAAATGTTCTACCGTGTGCCCGCTCAGCCGTACCGGACCATCGCACTCATTGCTGGCTGCCACGCCCGCTTGGGTGACATCGAGCGCGCCAAGGCCAGCGTGGCCGAATGCCTGGCCCTGAGGCCCGATTTCTCAATTGACCACTACATGTCGAAGGAACCATTCAAGTTTGCAGCCGATGCCGAGCATCTGGCCGAATCCCTTCATATGGCCGGCCTGCCGGACTGACGCCTGCGGAACTGGGCATGTCCAACGATTCATCGAATGCCGAAGATATCGAACCAGCCTGGGTCGGTGAAGTCATCCGGTTCTGGTTCGGAGAGCCGACTGAAGACCATTGGTTCGAGAAAAGCGACGCCTTTGATGCGCAGATTCGCGAGCGCTTCCTGACGCTGCACGAACAGCTGGTGGCCAATGATGGTTGCGGTGTCACCGCACCACGCCCGTTGCTCGCGGCAGTCATCGTCCTGGATCAGTTTTCGCGCAACCTGTTCAGGGGAACTCCACGAGCCTTTGCTGCCGATTCCATCGCGCGCCGACTCGCCAGGACGGCGATTGAGCAGGGTTTTGACGCGGCCATGAAAAAGCAGGAGCGGCTCTTTCTCTACCTTCCCTTCCAGCATAGCGAGGACCGCGAAGACCAGGCATTGTCGCTCGACCTGTGCAAGCGTCTTGGTGACGAGGAATGGACGCGTCACGCCCTGGCGCACAAGGTAATCATCGATCGATTCGGCCGCTTTCCACATCGCAACGCCGCGCTCAACCGGCCCTCCACCGCGGACGAGATCGCGCTTCTCAAGGAACCGATGGCTTCGTTCTGAACAGACCGCAGCCGGCCAGTCCGTCACGCGCCCGTATAAGGCCAAGCGGGTTCTCGATGTCTTCGAGATCAACGCTTCGCCTCGTCGTCACGCTGATAATTCTGAAAAGCATCGTGCGAAAGTATAGTGGCCAGGGGTGGAATTGAACCACCGGCACGCGGATTTTCAGTCACAGACTGAATTCTGCATCATCAACTGCATCAACCGGTCAGCCAGGGCGCCCGTTGCAAGGAATGCCCCACGATGCAGGACGGTGCAGGACTGATTCACGCAAAACTCCCGCGCCGAACGTCTTGTGGAATCCTCAGAAATGGGGTCTTGCCATACAGGGATCCTGAGTTTATAATCTATTCATTATTTATTCATACCGATCGGAAAGCGGCCATGCGATCAATCCCTCGCGAGCAGGTCCTGCAGCTTCTGGCCGTCGAGCCAGCGGGCCTTAGTGCGCCGGATCTCAGGCGCCAGATCCGACCCCGGATCAGCCAGCCGACGCTCTGGCGCACACTCGACGGTCTGCGGGCCGAGGGCCGGATTGCGGCCCAGGGACGGGCCCGCGCGACGCGCTATCACGCGACGGCACGCATCGACCTTCCGGCGTTGCGCAGCCTGCGATTGCATCAGGTCGCAGCGCGACATCTTGCTGCCGATCCGGAGCTGCGCGGAATCGCGCATCAGCGATTGCAAAAGCTTCGCGAGACCAATCCGCACGGTCGCGCCTATCAGGATCGGTGGGCAGCGCTGCTCAGTGGCCCCCTGCCCGCGCTTCTGCGTACGATAACGGAGTCCTCGGAGCAGGCCGATGCGCTGCGCAAGGAGTCTCCATTCACTATTCTCGTAACCCCGGAGGAACGCCGACGGGTCTTCATAGACGTGCGCGCGGCCTGAGTACCCGTGGTACGGAGCCAATTACAGCACGTCATCCTTGAGGTCGGACGCCGCTTCGACCTGCGCGATTTCTACATCATCGGATCAGCAGCCATCCTCGCGGCACTGCCGAATCCGCCCGAAGGCGCGCTGACCGCCACGCGGGATGTCGACATCATCCCCCTGATCGATGATGAACGTCTCGCGGATCGGATCTCATTCGTGCTTGGCGAAGCCAGCGATTTCGATTTCGAATATGGCTACTACGCTCAGGGCGTGACATCCAAGACGCCGGCCTACGCGCCGAGCGGATGGATGAAGCGAGCCGTGCCGGTTCGCGTCGACAAGTACACCGGCTGGTGCATGGAGGCGCATGATCTCGTGCTCAGCAAGCTCGGCGCCGGACGCGAGAAGGACATCGATTTCGCGAAAGGAGCGGCGGCAATCGCGCTCGTGCAGCGCACTGAGCTCCTGCGGAGACTCCGGGACGTCGACTGTACCGACGAACATCGCGCGCTGATCGAGGATCGCATCAGCGCACTCTTCACGTGATGCCTCGCGCGACAACTGTCACCCATGTCTCCGGTATGAAACGTCACCTATGTGACCGGAACGGACCCCCATGAGGTATGGTGGCCAGGGGTGGAATTGAACCACCGACACGCGGATTCTCAGTCCGAAGACGCACGGGATTGCCGGATGGCCGGCTACTGGCTCCAGTGGATCTCGCCCCGCAGCGCTGGCGTACGGCCTTCGCAGTGCTGCTCGAATCGCAGGTCGATCGCGGTCAGCGTCTGGCCGACGTAGCTCACGTTGTCAACCACGAACCAGCCAGTCAGGGTGTTGCAGCCACGCCCTTCGCCGCCCCAGTCCAGGCCGCCTTTCGCCGGGTTGTGGAACGGGTGGCGTAGCAAGTCGCCGTAGTACCCGAGCTCGAGACGGCTCAACGTGTTCATGCCCTGGAAGAATCCTCCCCAGCTTTGGTTTCCGCTGACGGAAACGCTGAACTCTGCGCCCGTCAGACTCGGCACGATCTGGGCGTTGGCCGACGTATAGAGGTAGGTACCGCCGGCACCGATGTAATCTCCAGGCTGGCTCTCCAGGTACACGTAGTTGCCCGTCGCAGGCGTGGCACCGGGTGCCGGCTCCCAAAGGCCCGCGGGCGGCGGCACGACCGGACCGGGCGGGCTGGACGTGTCGCTCGCATCCCAGTGGATTTTCCCGTGCAGGGTGGGCGTAGCACCTTCGCAGTGCTGCTCGAACCGGATGTCGAATGCGGTCAACGTTTCGCCAACGTAGGTCACGCTGTCTACCACGTACCATCCAGTCAAATTGTTGCAGCCACGCCCTTCGCCGCCCCAGCCCAGGCCGCCTTTTGCTGGATTCGCGGGGCGTCGCATGTCGCCGTAGTAACCGACTTCCATGCGGCTTAACGAATACATCCGGTCGAAGCTGCCCACCCAGCGTTCATCGCCCGTGACGGCCATGTTGACGCCAACCTCGGACAAACTGGTCGTCAGCACGCTGTCGGCCTGGGTGTAGAGATACGTGCCGCCGGCACCGATGTAGTCGCCGGGCTCGCTTTCCAGATACACGTAGTTGCCGGTCGCCGGCGTGGTGCCGGGCGCCGGTTCCCACAGACCAGGTGGCGGCGGTACCACCGGACCGGGCGGGCTCGTCGTGTCAGCGGCGTCCCAGTGAATCGCGCCGTGCAGGGCGGGCTCCTGGCCTTCGCAGTGTTGCTCGAACCGGAAGTCGATCGCGATCAGTGTATCGCCGTCATAGGTCACGCTGTCGACCACAAACCAGCCGGACAAGGTGTTGCAGCCGCGGGCTCTGCCGAACCAGGACAATCCGCCCTTCGCTGGGTTATGGAACGGGTAGCGCTCCAGGTCGCCGTAGTAACCCACTTCGAATCGGCTCAAGGAATTCATGCCCTGCAGGAAGCCGCTCCAGAAATCATCGCCCCTGATCGACATGCGAAGTCCGGCGCCGCCCGCAATCGTGATGATCTGGCTGTTGGCTTGCGTATAGAGATAGGTACCGCCGCTGCCGATGAAATCCCCAGGCTGGCTTTCGAAGTAAATATAGTTGCCGGACGCCGGCGTGACGCCGGGCGCCGGCTCCCAAAGGCCGGGCGGCGGCACGACGGGACCGGGTGGTACCGTCGTGTCCTCAGCATCCCAGTGGATCTCGCCATGCAGCGAGGCCGAGCTGCCTTCACAGCGTTGCTCGAATCTCAGGTCTATTGCCGCCAGGGTTTCCCCGTCGTAGGCCACGCGGTCGACGACGAACCAGCCTCTCACGGTATTGCAGCCACGACCTTCGCCGAACCAGTTCAAGCCGCCCTTTACGGGATTGTGGAACGGGTAGCGTCCCAGATCTCCGTAGTAGCCGACTTCGAGGCGGCCCAGCGCATGCATTCCCTTGAAGTCGCCGCTCCACGATTCATTCCCGGTGACGGAAATCGACAGTCCGCTCTGCGGCGCGCTGACCGTGACGACGGAATCCGCTTCCGTGTACAGGAAGTTTCCACCTTGACCGACGTAATCGCCGGGTTCGCTTTCCAGGTACACGTAGTTGCCGGCATCCGGCGTCGCGCCGACCGCCGGCTCCCACAGATTCGCGGGCGGCGGCAGGACCGGACCAGGTGGGCTCGTGGTGTCGGCGGCGTCCCAGTGGATCTCGCCGTGCAGCGCAGGCGCTCCGCCTTCGCAATGCTGCTCGAAGCGCAAGTCAATGGACGTCAGCTCCGCCCCGTTGTAGCTGACGCTGTCGATGATG
>JAQBHG010000085.1:0-32136 GCA_032127975.1 Steroidobacteraceae bacterium | reverse complement strand
GTGCACAACAATGTATTCAGCACCTGGTTCGCAGCGGAGGCTGCGCTTGAGACAGGAGTCGAGACCTTCGTGCTGATTTCGACTGATAAGGCGGTCAACCCGACGAACGTGATGGGAGCGACCAAGCGCCTCGCCGAGATCGTCCTTCAGGCCATGCAGACTCAGACCGCGCGCACGCGGTTCTGCATGGTGCGATTCGGCAATGTGCTGGGTTCTTCGGGTTCGGTCGTGCCGCTGTTTCAGGAACAGATCCGGCGTGGTGGGCCGGTGACGGTCACCCACCGCGAGGTGCGCCGTTATTTCATGACCATTGCCGAAGCGGCGCAACTCGTTCTACAGGCGGGCTCGATGGGCACGGGCGGCGACGTGTTCGTACTGGACATGGGCGAGCCCGTGGAAATTGACGAACTTGCGCGCCGAATGATCAAGCTGGCGGGCCTGAGCGTCCGCGACCCGGATCACCCCGATGGCGACATCGAGATCGAGTATTCGGGCCTGCGGCCCGGGGAAAAGCTGTTCGAAGAATTGCTGATCGGCACCAATGTGACCGGCACCGGCCACCCGATGATCATGCGCGCGATCGAGCCTTCGCATGGCTGGAACGATCTCAAGGAATTGCTGGCGGAGCTTTCCGTCGCTGCGAACCGTATCGATTGCCGGTGCGTCATGGAGGTGCTGGAGAAGGGCGTGCACGAGTACCGGCGAGCCTCCGTGCTCCACGATCACGTCTACGCGCAGCGGCCCGTTGAGGCCGGCGCTGCGGAGCTTGCAGATTCGAAAGTCGCGGTGCTGGCGGAGCATCGGGCGCAGAAGCTGCCCGCCGGGCCCGGCTGATTTCCTCGGGCCGCGACCGGCTTCACAAATGTGGCGTATGCGGGCTTTACCGCCGTCCGCCCTTCGGTTAGTCTGCGCGTCACTTTTCCGAAGAAAATCAGGGCACTAACTTGCGGGTCACCATTTTTGGATCGGGCTACGTCGGCCTCGTTACCGGCGCATGCCTCTCGGACGCAGGCAACAATGTCGTCTGTGTGGACGTGGACGAAGGCAAGATCGCCCGCCTCAATGCGGGCGAGGTGCCCATCCATGAACCCGGGCTCGACGAGCTGATTCACCGCAACAAGGAGCAGGGGCGGCTGTCGTTCACCACCGATGCCAAGGCCGGCGTCGAGCATGGCCTGTTTCAGGTGATTGCTGTCGGCACGCCGCCGGATGAGGACGGCTCGGCCGACCTGCGCCACGTGCTGGCCGTGGCACGCACCATTGGCACGCACATTGCCGAGTACAAGGTCGTGATGACGAAGTCCACCGTGCCGGTCGGCACCTCGGACAAGGTCAAGGCTACGGTCGGCGCGACGCTCCTTGCACGCGGCGCCAATGTGGAGTTCGACGTCGTTTCGAATCCTGAATTCCTGAAAGAAGGCGCCGCGATCGCGGACTTCATGAAGCCCGACCGCGTGATCGTCGGCACGGACAATCCGCGCACGGCCGAGCTGCTGAAGGCGCTCTACGATCCGTTCACGCGCAATCATCAGCGCATGATCGTGATGGACCTGCGTTCGGCGGAACTGACCAAGTACGCGGCGAATGCAATGCTCGCGACCAAAATCAGCTTCATGAATGAGCTCGCGAATCTCGCGGAGCGTGTCGGCGCCGACATCGAGAAGGTCCGCACCGGCATCGGCTCCGATCCGAGGATCGGTTACTCATTTATCTATCCGGGCATCGGCTACGGCGGTTCCTGCTTCCCGAAGGACGTCAAGGCGCTTGCCCGTTCAGCTCGCGATGCGGGCCAGGAGCCCACGATCATGATGGCCGTCGAGGCGGTCAACGACGCACAGAAGCGCGTGCTGTTCGACAAGATTTCTCGTCATTACGCTGCTCGGCTGAAAGGCAAGACGATCGCTGTGTGGGGCCTTGCGTTCAAGCCCAATACCGATGACATGCGCGAGGCGCCGAGCCGCGTGCTCATGGAGGCCTTGTGGACGGCAGGGGCGGCGGTTCGCGCCTACGATCCGGTCGCGATGGACGAGACACGGAAAATCTACGGCACACGCAAGGACCTGTTGCTCTGCAAGAACGCCGGCCATGCGCTCGAGGGCGCCGATGCGCTCGCGATCTGCACCGAATGGCAGGAGTTCCGGAGTCCGGACCTGCCGAATCTGAAGGCGTCCTTGAAAAAGCCGGTCGTGTTCGACGGCCGCAATCTCTACGACCCGGCACTGATGGCAAGCCAGGGAATCCGCTACTACGGGATCGGGCGTGGAGAGCAGTTGCCGGCGTAATACCTAGTCGCATTACTCAATGAGCGCCACCCCAGCCTCGCGGGCGGCACGCGCCAGGTCCTGATCCAGGGTCGCGAGGGGCACAGCGAGCCGCATGGCCAGTTCCAGGTAAGCGGTGTCATAGGTGGTCAGCTCGAATCGTTCGGCAAGGGCCGGAATCTCGTTCCAACCCAGCACCTCAGTTTCCGGATTGACCCTGAACGGCAAAGCGCGCAACTGGCCGTATGTCTTGACCGAAAAAGTGCGGTCAAGTAGCTGTTTTTAGGAAGCTTTTCCGGCACAATTCGCAGTTCCCGCGGCGCGCGCGGGGGCAGGGAGTTACAGCAACCGATGAGCTGGGAAATCTGGTTCACCCTCGCGATTGTCGCGACGGTACTGATCGCGCTTGCGACCACGCCGGCGCCGACCGAGGTCGTGCTGCTGGGCGCGATGATCGTGCTGTCCATCGTGGGCGTCATATCCCCGTCCCAGGCGCTGTCCGGGTTTTCGAGTCCAGGGGTGATGACCATCGCCGCCCTTTATGTCGTCATCGCGGGTTTGCGCGACACCGGCACGATCGCCTGGTTCTCGCAACTCGTGTTCGGCCGGCCCAAGAGCCTGCTCTCGGCGCAGGCCAAACTGATGGGCGCCGGCAGCCTGCTGTCGACGGTCATGAACAACACGCCGGTCGTCGCGATGTTTATCCCCATCGCCCAGGAATGGTCGGCGCGCTACGGCTTTCCGATCTCGCGCCTGCTGCTGCCGATGAACAACGTCGTGATCCTCGCTGGCCTCTGCACGCTGATCGGCACCAGCACCAACCTGGCGGTCTACGGCCTGCTGATACAAACACGGCCCGACGCGGACCTCGGCCTGTTCGACCTGGTCTGGATCGGGGTTCCGTTGACGCTGGTCGGATTCGTCTACGCACTCCTGTTCTCGCGCCGCCTGCTACCCGACCGGCAGGGTCCGATGGAGCAGCTCGAGAACGCTCGCGAGTACGCTTTCGAGGCACGTATCCACGCCGGTGGACCGCTGGTCGGCAAGACCATCGCCGAGGTGGGGTTACGGAATCTCAAGAGCGCCTACGTGCTTGAAATTGAACGCGAGTCGCGGCTGCTGACGTCGGTGGGGCCCGATGAGGTACTGCGCGCGGAGGACCGGCTGACCTGCGTCGGAGTGGTTGATTCGATCAAGGACCTGCGCCGGATGCCAGGCCTTTCGATTGCGGACGAGCAGGCCTTTACACTCAACCTGAAGCATGCGCAGCGGCAGCTGATCGAGATCGTCCTGTCGCGAACCTCGCCGTTGATCAATCGTACCGTCCGCGACTGCAATTTCCGCGACCTGTATGGCGTCGCAATCATCTCGATCTCTCGTGAAGGCGGCCGCATCCCGGGCAAAGTCGGCGAGATCGTATTCCGCCCGGGCGACACGCTGCTGGTCGAGGCCAGCTCGACCTTCGTCGACAAGCACAAGTACAGTCGCGACTTCCTGCTGGTCAGTGCGCTGCAGGACTCTGCGCCACCCGATTTTCGGCGTGCACCGCTCGCGCTCGCGATCCTGATCCTGATGATCGTCGTCGCGTCGCTCGAATGGGTGCCGCTGTTCGAGGCCTCGTTCATCGCGGCGGGCCTGATGGTCGCTACCGGCTGCCTGACGATGCAGTCCGCGACCCGTAGCATCGAATACCACATCGTCGCGGGCATTGCGGCCTCGTTCGCGCTGGGTGTTGCGTTGATGGAATCCGGTGCGGCCAGCATGATCGGCGAAGGACTCGTAAGCATCGCGGTCGGCAATCCATGGCTTACGCTGGCAGCGCTCTACGTGGTAACTGTGATCGTGACCGAGCTGATCACCAACAACGCCGCCGGCGTGCTGATGTTCCCGATCGCGATTTCCGTCGCGGAATTGGCAGGCGTCAGCTACATGCCATTTGTGATCGCGGTGATGATCGGCGCGTCCGCCGGCTTCATCACGCCGATCGGCTATCAGACGAATCTGATGGTCATGGGGCCCGGCGGCTACCGCTTCATGGATTTCTTCCGCTTCGGCCTGCCGCTCAACATTATCTGCGGCATCATCACGCTCATCATCGTGCCGAGGGTATGGCCATTTTGAAGAAGACAACAGACCGAATGAGTCAGCTCAAGCGACTCGAGGCCGAGAGCATCTTCATCATCCGCGAAGTCGCGGCCGAGTTCGATAATCCGGTCATGCTGTACTCGATCGGCAAGGACAGCTCGGTGCTGCTGCACCTCGCGCGCAAGGCCTTTCATCCGGGCGGCCTGCCATTCCCGCTGATGCACATCGACACCACCTGGAAATTCCGGGAGATGATCGAGTTTCGCGACCGCACGGCTCGCGAAATCGGTTTCAAGCTGATCGTGCATAGAAACGAAGAAGCGCTGGCGGCAGGTGTCTCGCCATTCACGCACGGCTCCAAGTACACCGACATCATGAAGACTGAGGCGCTGAAGGCGGCGCTTTCGAAGCATCGTTTCGACGCGGCTTTCGGCGGCGCGCGGCGCGACGAGGAGAAATCACGGGCCAAGGAGCGCGTGTTCTCGTTTCGCGACTCACAGCATCGCTGGGACCCGAAGAACCAGCGGCCGGAACTCTGGAATCTCTATAACGGACGCATCCATCAGGGTGAGAGCATCCGTGTTTTCCCGCTGTCGAATTGGACCGAACTCGACGTGTGGCTGTACATCCACAAGGAAGGCATCCCGGTGGTGCCGCTGTACTTCGCCAAACCGCGGCCGGTCGTGGACCGCGACGGCATGCTGATCATGGTGGACGATGACCGCATGCCGCTGCGCGATGGCGAGAAGCCGCTGATGGAGACGGTGCGATTTCGCAGCCTTGGCTGTTATCCGTTATCCGGCGCGCTGCGCTCGAATGCCGATTCGCTGACGACGATCATCGAGGAGATGCTCGTGGCCCGCACTTCCGAGCGCCAGAGCCGCGCGATCGACTTCGACCAGGCCGCGGCGATGGAAAAGCGCAAGCGCGAGGGCTATTTCTGATGGCCGCCGAGAAGCTCGAAGACTTCCTGCGCCGCCACGAACGGAAGGACCTGCTGCGCTTCATCACCTGCGGCAGCGTCGACGATGGCAAGAGCACGCTGATCGGGAGACTTCTGCACGACACGCAGCAGATCCTGGAAGACACGCTGGCGACGGTGACCTCCGACAGCCGCAAGTGGGGGACGACGGGGGACACCGTGGATCTGGCGCTGCTCGTGGACGGCCTGCAGGCCGAGCGGGAGCAAGGCATCACGATCGACGTCGCTTACCGCTACTTCGACACCGAGGTGCGCAAGTACATCATCGCGGATTGCCCCGGGCACGAGCAGTACACGCGCAACATGGCGACCGGTGCCTCGACCGTGGATCTTGCGGTTATCCTGGTGGATGCCGCGCGCGGCGTGCAGGTCCAGACCCGCCGTCATGCCTTCATCGTCTCGCTGCTCGGCATCCAGCATGTCGTCGTCGCGGTCAACAAGATGGACCTGGTCGGCTACGACGAGCGCGTGTTCACGAAGATCCGGGAAGAATGCATCGCGCTGATCGGCCGCCTCGGCGTGCCGGACGTGCGGGTCGTGCCGGTCTCCGCCCTGAAAGGCGACAATGTCGTGACGCACGGCGAAGGCATGCCCTGGTACAAGGCACAAACGCTGCTCGCGTTGCTCGATTCGATCGATGTCAGCCGCGACCAGCACCTGGCGGATCTGCGCCTGCCTGTGCAGTACGTCAACCGCCCGGATGCGAACTTTCGAGGCTATGCGGGCACGATCGCGGCTGGTGAACTCGCGGTGGGCGATCCGGTGCTCGCCGTGCCGTCCCGGCGCATGAGCCGCATCAAGAGTATCGTCACATTCGATGGAGACTTGCAGCGGGCCGCCGCGCCGATGGCAGTCACGGTCACGCTCGAGGACGAGATCGACATCAGCCGGGGCGATCTCATCGTGCATCCGGACCGCTCGCCGAGCGTGGGCCGCATCATCGATGCGCACCTTATCTGGATGAGCGATGCGCCGCTGTTGCCGGGCAAGCAGTACGAATTCAAGATCTCGCACCGCTACCTGCGCGGCACCGTGGAACAGATCCACCACCGCGTGGACGTCAACGACCTTTCCAAACACGCGACTGAAGAACTGAAGCTGAACGAAGTCGGTCTGTGCCGGATCGTGCTGGCAGAGCAGGCCGCATTCGACACCTATGCGACCTGCCACACCACTGGGGCCTTGATCGTGGTTGATCGACTGAGCCACGCAACCGCCGGCGCCGGAATGATCCTGCAAAGCGCCGCCCCGCAGGGCGCGCATCACGATGTTTCGGTGTTTTGGCAGCCGACGCGCGTAACCCACGGACAGCGCGCGAACCAGAAGGCGCAACATCCCTGCGTGCTCTGGTTCACCGGTCTTTCGGGTGCGGGCAAGTCCACGATCGCAAATGCCACGGAACAGGCGCTTTTCCTGCGCGGGCACCACAGTTACCTGCTGGATGGCGACAACATCCGCCATGGACTCAACAAGGACCTCGATTTCTCGGATGCAGGCCGGGTGGAAAATATCCGCCGCATAGGTGAAGTGGCAAGGCTCTTTGTCGACGCCGGACTCATCGTCGTGACGGCATTCATCTCGCCGTTTCGCAGCGACCGACGGCTGGTTCGCGACCTGGTCGGGGCGAGCGAGTTCGTCGAGGTATTCGTCAGCACGCCGATCGAAGTCTGCGAGAAGCGCGACGTGAAGGGACTCTATGCCAAGGCGCGCGAAGGGACCATCAAGAATTTCACCGGTGTCAGCTCGCCCTACGAGGCGCCCGAGGCTCCCGATATCGAGATTGACAGCTCGAAACTGTCGGTCACCGAATGCGTCGATCGCGTGATCCGCTATCTTGAGGTAAATGGGCGGCTGAAGAATTGAGGAACCAGGACCGCAAATGCTGATACCGGTAATCCTTTCAGGCGGCGCAGGAACGCGGCTCTGGCCATTGTCCCGGGAGCTGTACCCCAAGCAGTTCCTGCCGCTGACGGGTGAGCGCACGATGATCCAGGAAACAGCGCTCCGTGCGGCGAGCCTGCTATCGGCGGCTGCCCCGATTGTCGTGTCCAATGAAGCGCACCGGTTCCTGGTTGCTGAGCAATTACGCCAGGTCGGTATCGTGCCGCAGGCGATCCTGCTCGAGCCCATTGGGCGCAATACGGCGCCCGCGCTTGCGGTGGCGGCGCTCGCTGCCCAGGCGGACGCTATCAAGAAGCACAAGGACGCGTCGGCGATCGTGCTGCTGGTGTTGCCTGCCGATCACGTGCTTGCCGATGTCGCCGCCTTTCAGCGCGCGGTGGCGACGGCTATGCCGGCGGCGCACCAGGGTCGCTTCGTTACGTTCGGTGTGGTGCCGACGCATCCCGAGACCGGATACGGATATATCCGTAAAGGCTCGGAAGCGGACCAGGTGCTGCGTGTCGCAGCATTCGTCGAGAAGCCGAATGCCGCGAAGGCTGCGCAATTCGTCGCGAGTGGAGATTACCTGTGGAACAGCGGCATGTTCCTGCTGCCGGCCCAGGGTTACCTGGATGAATTGCGCCGTCTCGATCCGGCCATGCTCGCGGCCTGTGAGCTGGCCTACTCATCCGCGCTGCGCGATCTCGATTTCACGCGGCTCGATCGTGCCGCCTTCGAGGCATGCCGCGCCGATTCGATCGACTATGCGGTCATGGAGAAGACCGATCGTGCCGCGGTCGTGCTATTGGCCGCGGGCTGGAGCGATGTGGGATCCTGGGCCTCGCTGCAGGACGCGCTGCCGGCGGATTCGGATGGCAATGTCCTGCGCGGAGACGTCGTCACGGAGGACTCAACGGATTGCCTTGTGTTTTCCTCGGACCGCCTGGTGGCGACCGTGGGACTGGATTCGCATGTAGTGATTGAAACCAAGGATGCAGTCCTGGTTGCGCCGAAGGATCGGGTGCGCGATGTCAAGCGCCTTGTGGAGCGCATGAAGAGAGAAGGGCGCAGCGAGCCGGGCCTGCATCGCGAGGTCTTCCGGCCCTGGGGCAGTTACGACAGCATCGACGCCGGCGAGCGCTTTCAGGTCAAGCGCCTGACCGTCAAGCCGGGCGCGGTGCTTTCGCTGCAGAAGCATCACCATCGCGCCGAACATTGGGTCGTGGTGAAGGGGCAGGCGCGGATCACGCGCGGCGAGGAGGTTTTCCTGCTCGCCGAAAACGAGTCGACTTACATTCCGATCGGGACGGTGCACCGCATCGAAAACCCGGGCAGCGAGCCGCTGCAAATCATCGAGGTACAGTCCGGCAGTTACCTGGGGGAGGACGACATTGTCAGGCTCGACGACCATTATGGCCGCAAGGGACGGACGGACTGATGTTGCAGACCAAAGAGAGTATGAAGATGACCAAGCCTGAAACGATCAAGATAAACGTGCCGCTGCTCGACCTGAAGCCGCAGTACGAAGCCCTCAAGCCGGAGCTCGACGCGGCAATGCAGGCAGTTGCTGCATCCCAGCACTTCATACTGGGGCCCGCGGTCAAGGCCCTGGAGGAACAGATCGCGCCCTATGTGCAGTGCAAGTTCGGTATCGGCGTTTCGTCCGGCACCGATGCGCTGCTGCTGGCGTTGATGGCTCTCGATATCGGGCGCGGCGACGAAGTCATCACCAGTTCGTACACCTTCTTCGCGACCGGCGGAACGGTCGCGCGGGTTGGGGCGCGGCCGATCTTTCTCGACATCGACCCAGTCAGCTTCAATCAGGATGCGGCGCAGGTGAAGGATTTCCTGTACCGCCATTGCGAGCGTCGCGGTGACGGCGTCTACAATAAGGCAACCGGCGGTCGGGTCCGGGCCCTGATGCCGGTGCATCTGTACGGCCAGTCCGCCGACATGGATCCGCTGATGGAGCTGGCGCGGGAATTCGGGCTGAAGGTCCTCGAAGACGCGGCCCAGGCCATCGGCACCGAGTATCCGAAGGAGCGGCGGGTCGGTTCCATCGGCGACATCGGTTGCTTCTCGTTCTTCCCCAGCAAGAACCTGGGCGCATTCGGTGACGCCGGCATGTGCACGACGAATGATCCGGCACTCGCAGAGCGCATGCGCATCATGCGGGTCCACGGCGGCAAGCCGAAGTACTACCACAAGGTGGTCGGGGGAAATTTCCGGCTGGATGAGCTGCAGGCCGCGGTGCTGCTGGTGAAATTCAGGCACCTCGAGGCCTGGCACCGTGGCCGGCAGAAGAACGCCGCCTTCTACGACCGGGCTTTCGCAGCCGCGAAGCTGGACGGAAAGGTGCGCACGCCGGCGACAAAGACCGGCTACCGCCACATCTACAACCAGTATGTGATTCGCGTGCCGGAACGCGATCGCATGCGCGACTACCTGAAAGAGTGCGGAATCGGTACCGAGATCTACTATCCGGTGCCGCTGCACGTCCAGGAATGCTTTGCCGACCTCGGTTATAAACCGGGGGATTGCCCGGAATCCATGAAGGCGGCTGCGGAGACCATCGCATTGCCGATCTACCCGGAACTTTCGGAGGCGCAGCAGCAACACGTCGTCGATTCCGTGACGCGCTTCGTGCGCAGTCTCTGAGACGCCGATGGACCTGTCTGGCTGCTTCAAGGCTTACGATGTCCGCGGGCGCGTGCCCGGCGAACTCAATCCCGAGTCCGTCTACCGGATCGGCTGTGCCTATGCCGCCTGGCTGCGGCCGAAGCGCGTTGCCGTCGGCCGCGATATCCGGCATTCGAGCCGGGAACTGAGCGAGGCCCTGATCCGCGGCCTCAACGACTCGGGCGTCAGTGTCGTGGATATCGGCCTTTGCGGTACCGAGGGCGTCTACTTTGCGACTTTCTCTCAGGGGCTCGACGGCGGGATCATGGTCACGGCGAGCCACAACCCGCCCGATTACAACGGCCTCAAGTTCGTCCGCGAGGAATCGCGGCCGATCAGCGGCGATACGGGACTTCAGGAAATCCGGCAGCTCGCCGAGGCCGGGAAATTCACGGTTTCCAGCGCGCGCGGTTCGCATGAGCCTTTCGATATTTCGCCATCCTGGCGCGAGCACCTGCTGGGATATGTGGATCGGGCAAAGCTGAAGCCGCTTGCGATCGTCGCAAATTCGGGCAACGGCGGCGCCGGCATTGCGATAGACCTCATCGAGTCCGATCTGCCGTATCGGTTTACAAAGGTCCATCACGAGCCGGACGGTGACTTTCCCCACGGTGTGCCGAACCCGATGATCGAGGAAAACCGCGTTGTCACCGGCGAGGCCGTGCGCAAGCAGCGCGCCGATTTCGGCATCGCCTTCGACGGCGATTTCGACCGGTGTTTCTTTTTCGACGAGCAGGGCCGTTTCATCGAGGGCTATTACATCGTCGGCTTGCTGGCCAGCAATTTCCTGGCGAAGTATCCCGGCGCGAGCATCCTCTACGAGCCGCGGCTGGTCTGGAACACACTGGACATCGTGCAGGCGCATGGCGGCAAGGCGGTGATCTGCAAGTCGGGTCACGCTTTCATGAAGGCGGCCATGCGCGCCGCGGATGCCGTCTATGGCGGCGAGACGAGCGCGCATCATTACTTCCGTGAGTTCTCCTATTGCGACAGCGGCATGATCCCGTGGCTGGTCATGGGGCAGCTGCTAAGCGAGGCCGGCCGGCCGCTGTCGACGCTGGTGGACGAGCGTATCCGGAAGTTTCCTTCGAGCGGCGAGATCAACCGCAAGATCGCCGATCAGCAGGCTGCAATCGATGACGTCAAGCGCCGGTTCGTGCCGGGCGCCGTCTCGGTCGAGTCGATCGACGGGCTGTCGGTGGCGCATGAGCGCTGGCGCTTCAATCTGCGTACGTCGAATACGGAGCCGCTGGTGCGGCTCAATGTCGAGTCGCGCGGCGATGCTGCCCTGATGCGGGACAGGACCGCCGAAATCCTGGAAGTGCTCAGCCTTCACGCCTGATGCCGGCGGCCTGGACGGGGCTCAGGCAGTCAGGATCAGCTTTGCACCCGCGATGCCCAGCACCAGGGCCATCAACGCCAGCAGCCAGCGAGTCGACAGTCGCTTGAGACCCAGCCAGGTGCCGGTGACGGCTCCCGCCAGCACCGCCAGGGCCAGCCAGGGCAGCTCTGCGGGCAGAGAGGCCCAGGTGGCAGTACCGGCCGCCAGCGCCATCGCCGAATTGGCAAGGATAAACGGCGCGGTTATGCCTCCCGTGTGCCGCGGCCCGGCCCAGCCCGCCAGCAGCACGATCGGCGAGAGGAAGATTCCCCCGCCTGTGCCGGTGAGGCCTGACAGAAGCCCGATTACGGCCCCACAGCCGATTGCAGGCAGGATCGGGATTCTGGCCGTGTCCTGCGGGTTCTCCGCGGGCGGTCGCCCATGGGCGCGCCACGCGAGCACCCCGGCCGACAGCGCGAGCGCGGTCCCGGCGAGCACGTAGTAGAGGCCGGTCGAGAGGCGCAGGGAGCCTCCCAGCGCGGCAAGCGGCGCAGACCCCAGGACAAACGGCCACAGGGCGCGCCATGAAACATAACCAGCCCTGGCAAAGCGGTACAAGGTAAACGCTGCGACAAGGATGTTGAGCGCGAGCGCAGTCGGGCGCATGGTTTCGGGCGCAATTGCCACCAGCGCCATGACGGCCAGGTAACCGGATGCGCCAGCGTGGCCCACACTCGTATAAAGACCGGCGAGCAGGAAAAACGCCGGCAGCAGAATAAGTAACTGTTCGAATGACACGATGCAGGCCGAACGCCGTGTGACAACGGTCGAATGCTATCCTAACCAACGAATGATCGAGAACTGGCGCAAACTTTTTTCCTTTTTCCCGGCACGGGAAAGAATCCGGATTCTGCTGCTGCTGGTCAGTTCAACGGTCAGCGGACTCCTGCAGGCCGTTGGCATTGCGTCGATCATGCCATTCATCGCCGTGGTCGCCGACCCTACGCTGATCACGGAAAATCCTTACCTCAGCCAGGTCAACGATTACTTCGGGTTCGAGAACCGGAGCGAATTCCGCCTGTTCCTCGGCGTCTTCGCGATGCTTACGTTGATTTCCACGAATCTCCTGATCGCCGTGAACGCGTGGCTGACATTCCGTGTCTGTCACCTGGGTGAGCACGACCTGGCCCGTCGCCTGCTGCGCAAGTACCTGACCGGACCCTACGAACATCTGCAGCTGCGGAATTCCGCGGAGCTCCTCAAATTGCTGGTCAGCGAGATCGAGCGCGTCATCATCGGTACGATGATGGCCGGCATCGGCGTGTTTTCGGACGCGGTCGAGACCATTTTCATCGTGGCATTGCTGCTCTGGATCGACCCATGGGTCACATTTGTCACGCTGCTCGTACTGTCGGCGGCGTACGGGATCATCTACCTGCTGGTGATGCCGAAGGTCGCGCGCCTCGGCTCCGATTTCGCGGCCCTGAATACCGAGACGTACAAGAATGCACAGGAGGCGCTCGGCGCGGCCAAGGAGATCAAGGTACTCGGCTGCGAGGAGCATTTCGTCGAGCGATTCTCGAAGCCGTTGCTGCGCCTGTCGAGGAATACCATCACCTACAGCACGCTGGACATCATCCCCGCCCAGAGCCTGGAGTTGATCGCGTTCGGCGGATTGCTTGGCGCTACGCTCTTCATGATGGGCAGCGAGGAGGACACCGCCGGCGTGATTGCCGTGCTGGCGATGTTCGGGTTCGCCGCTTATCGTCTGATCCCCGCGCTGAAGGGACTGTTGGACGGCGTACAGGAGGTCCGTTACAACATGGAGGCGCTGGATCCGCTGTGGCGGGATTTCTCCGCTCCAGACTCGGCGCACGCGGACACGCATGCCGGCACGGTTTCGTTGCGCGATGCAATCCAGCTCGAAAACGTCTTCTTCCGCTATTCCAGTGGCCGCCAGGATGCCCTTTCCGGAGTGGAGCTGAGGATTCGCGCGGGCAAGGCGACTTGTTTCGCCGGCCCGACGGGCGCGGGCAAATCAACCACGATTGATGTGCTGCTCGGCTTGCTGCAGCCTTCGCAGGGGCGGGTCCTCGTGGATGGCGTGCCGATCACGCGGGATAATCAGCGCGCCTGGCAGCGGAATATCGGCTACGTGCCCCAGGTCGTTTTCCTGTTCGACGATACTGTGGCGAACAACATCGCGCTTGGCGTGGATCCGGGAGAAATCGATCTCGAGCGCGTCGAACGCGCGGCGCGCATCGCCGAAATCCACGATTTCATCGTCACCAAGCTGCCGGATGGCTATCGGACACTGGTCGGCGAGCGTGGCGCGAACCTGAGCGGCGGGCAGCGGCAAAGGATCGGCATCGCGCGGGCGCTTTACCGCGACCCGGCCGTGCTTGTCCTGGACGAGGCAACCAACGAACTCGATCTTGTGACCCAGGCTGGGATCCTTGCTTCATTGCGAGGCCTCGGCAGCAGGACCCTGATATTTGCGTCGCATCGGCCCTCCGTGGCGGCGTTCTGCGATGACATCGCCGTGCTCGAGGGCGGACGGGTGGTGGCGCGCGGCGACTATGCGGCGTTGACGGTGGCTGGCAGCCGGCATCGTGCGCTGCTGCAGGATCCGGTGCGCGATCAGCACGTGCAATAGGTGATCTCAGGATTCGGCTCATCGCTGAGGTCGACCAGTTCGATGCCCGGTGCCGACCGGACCACATCCCAGGACGCCTGTTGGGGCGGCTGCAGCGAATACATTCGGATCTCCTTGAGGCCGGCGGATGCGTAAACTTGCCGGGCGCGTTCGACCTGTTCTGGTCCGACCGGTTCAGAGCCAAAGAGCACCTTGCCGACGAGATCGCGGCGGCAGCGTGCGATCAGCGGATTCTGCACCAGGAATTCCAGGTTGGGCGGGTTGAGATTATTGGGCCGGACGAACAGGGAATCACGGCTCCAGCCATCGAAGACCTGGCCGCCCCATCGGCGCTTGAGCTGGAAGACGCCGTCGGAAATCACTGGCCTGCTTCCGGAGAAGTCGGCCTCGCTGTAACCGCCCTCGAACGAGTGCAGGATGCCGAAGTAGTACAGCGCTGAAAAGATCCCCTGGGATTGCGACCCGAACTCCTCGCCGACGGTCCCATTCCAGAGAAATCGCATGCTCTGCCGGTTTCCCCACAGGACCTGTGCCGCGACCACCTTCCCGTCCCTCAGGATCTCCATCAACGAGCCGTTTTCGACGCAGTACTGAATCTTCCATTCCGGCTCGATGTACGCGGCGTCGGCGAAGCGCCTGGTCACGTGGGGCACGTACATCTCGTGATAAAAGCGGTGCACCGCCTCTTCATCGTGGACCAGCCGGTACTGCAGCTTGTGCTTGCGAATATTGCGCAGCCCGACTTCGCGCGCCGATCGTCGGAACTGCGCGAGCACTTCCTGCCAATGATCCGGCAACGGCATTCTCTGATTCACCCAGGCGGGAATCTCGATGAATCCGCGTCCCCTCAGCATGCGGTCATAGGGCCAGGGCAAATCCGCAATGACGAGATCCGCGTCCTGGCCGCGCCGTTCCATCCAGCGGCGGGCACTCCAGATCCGCAGGTCATCGTGCTGTTCTTCGATTCGGTGCTCGCGGTAGGCAAGCCCCAGAACATAGGCGAGGTGGTTGCCGGAGCCAAAGTAGAGTAACCGAAGCGGCGTGCCGGAGTGCTTTTCCAGTCCGGAAACGACCAGGGCGCGCGCCGTGCGGGTTGCGGCAGATTCCAGATGTTCCCGCGCTTCCCCGTAACCATGTTCGAGCGCGGATCGCAGGCGCGCAAAGTTTCGGGGAGGGGGAATCGTCACTTCCCGGATCCGGGAACTGGGTTCGGGCAGTGCGGCAACTTTTTCGGAAGTCACGATTGCTAGGGTAGGTCAAGACGGTGCGCGTGTGCCAGAATTCCCGCATGCATCATGTGCAGGTCGCCCGCCTGTCCGAAGAGGAGCTTCCCGCCGTTGTCGCGCTCGAGCGTCAGACGTATCCACCCGATTCACGGGAGCCCGAGTCGCTCATCAGGGCTCGCCTGCGCTATGAGGACGAGCAGTACTCGTCGCTGAATCTCGGCCTGTTCGTGGATGAGAAGTTGAGCGGCTACGTGCTCGCCCACCTGGACGATGGCGCGGAATTTCAGGGAATTGCCCTGGGCGATAATGTCTACATCGCGGACCTCGTGATACTGCCGGAATATCGTCGCTATCTGTTCAGGCTCCTGGCCGCGCTAGCCCGGGAAGTCCGCCTCGAATATCCGGATCTTCCAGTCGTCGCCCACTCGATCCGCGATACCTCGGCGTTGTGGCAACGACACGCCGCCGTCATGCGGCGTCTCGGCGGCAGTATGACCACGAGGATTGAAAAGGTCACGACGACGGCAGGCAATACCGCGACGCTGGTGGTGTGGCGGCCGCTGCCGGAAACCGCGGAAGCGCTGCCGGCGGTGAGGTCCTGCAGGACATCCTCGGGAAAGGAACTCGGGGTGCGAGTGATCGTGGATGAGGAAGGCCTGATCCGCCTCGGCGAGTCGTGGCGACGCATCGAGGCAGCGTTGCCCGGCCTGACCATTTTCCAGACGCACCAGTACCTGTCGGCCTGGGTCAGGAGCTTCGGCGTGACCCACCAGCTCATGATCGTCTGCATTTACGATGGCGAGGAGCTGATCGGCATTGCGCCCTTTCAGGTGGCCCTCCTCGAAATGCACCGCAAGGACTATCGACAGCTCAGTTTCCTCGGGGCTCCATGGGAGGTAGACCGACCGGGATTCCTGTTTCCGCGCGATGCCCCTGACTGTGCGGAGGCTACCGCGCAGGCGCTCCTCGAACGGCGCGACCAATGGGATGTCATCTGGTTTCACGAACAAACGGCCGGCGATCCCGCGCTCGAGTCGTTTTGCGCCACTTTGGCCGCCAATGGCCTGCTGCACGGCAGGACCGAAAGCTCGCGATGCCCGTACCTGATTTTCGAAGGTACCTGGCAAGAGCTGCTGGCATCGAAGTCCCAGAAGTTCCGCAAGAACCTGAAGGCCGCGCGCCGGAAGCTCGAGTCGGCAGGCGCTCTCGAGTACGAAAGCTGCGCGGGCGACGAAGATCGCCTGCTGGAACTGCTCGAGGAGTACGAATTGCTCGAGAGCCGCAGCTGGAAGGCCAAGGCCGAGCTCGGCACATCGCAGAGCGTGGAGCACCTGCGCTTCTACAGGTTCCTGGGCAGCTCGTTCGGCGGCAGCGGCCAATTTGTGTTTCGCTGCCTGCGCGTCGATCGGCGCATGGTGGCGGCCACATTCGGGCTCGTCCACAGGCGAAAATTCTATTCGCTGCATATCGCCAATGACGCCGAATACGCGAAGTACTCGCCTGGAACATTTCTCGAGTCCCTGGAACTGGAGGAATGCTTCGGCGCCGGTCTGGACGAATACGATTTTCTCGGCGGTTTCCTGAAAAACAAAGTGCGCTGGGCGACCCGCATGCGCGAGACGGTTGCCGTGCACCTGTACCAGAGACAGGCGCGCCTCGTCGCCATGTACTTCTTCTACTTCGCCATCAAGCCTCCGGTGAAACGCTTGCTGGCGCGTTTCGGAATCCGCTGGCCGGAGAAGACCGACAGGGCGAGGGTCAAACAACCGGATTGAGTCGGGGCAAGTCAGGTGTTCCGGGCGTCTGACGGCGCCTCGTAGACGCGCGGCTCGCCGCGGTCGAAGGTGACGAATTGCGCGGCATTCAATGCCGCGACCAGCGCCGGCGAGCGTCGCAGCACCGAGAGTCCGATGACCCGCTGCGGGAAGCGGGTCGGCCACACGTTCGCTCCGAAGCGGTTCTTGTAGCGCAATACGCCATCCGCCAGGCTCGGCCGCGAAGGGCCCATGACGACGCGCCGCGCGCCCTGAGCGACAGCGCGTCCGATCACGTTGGCATCGAGCACTTCGCTGGCGCCGGCGCGAGGCGGCACGGACACCGATCCGAACCAGCCCAGATGCAGGGTGTCGCCGCGTTGCTGAAACAGCATCGCCGCCACCCACTCGCGATCGATGCGCAGGGTCGCGAGGGTCATTCCCCGGCTGACCGCGAGAAACCGGTCCTCATCGACCAGCACTGCACCGCTTCGGAATCGCCCCGTGACGTAAGGGCGGTACAGCTTGTCGTAAAAGCGCCTGATATTCCCGACTTCGGTGGAAAAGTCGAGTTCGTAGCCTTCACGCCGGGTGTGGCGCCTGACCTCCTTGAGCAGTTCCGCCGGAAGGACGATCGGCAATTCGCTGCTGCTTCTGATTTCCTGTGACACCCAGGCGGGCATCCGAAGCTGCGTGGCTGCAGGAAAACAGGTCTGCCATAGGGCGGGCAGCTCGATAGCGAGCAGATCCGCGTCCTGGCACAGGCCGCCGATGGCTGTACTGCGCAATTGCAGGGGCGAACTCAGCCTGCCGACCGGTGCTCGTGTTTCCACCGTGAACAATGAATCGGCGATGAAATCCGCCGTTGCGGGCGCGCCCGCGAAAATGAGCGCCACCGGGACAGTCGCTCCGCGCAGCCTGCCTTCGAGCCGTTCAATTGGCAACGCGATGGGCGCAGCCAGCGAGGCAAGCGTTGTCAGGTGGCGCCATAGCATGGGTAAATGATGCGCGGCCGTCAGCCTGGAGCCGGTCGCCGTGGCGCGGCCTGCGCGCGGGCTGTCGCCCGTAGGATGGCCTCCGGGTCCCGCGAGATCGCCGCCTGCAGCAGGTCCCGGTACCGCGGCACGATGTGCGACCAGGCGAGCGACTCGGCGCGCACCTTGCTGCGTGCCGAGAACTGCTGAACGAGACCCGGATCGCGCATGAGCCGCTCGAGCGCTTCACGAATGCCCTGCGCCTTGCCCTTCGGCACGATAATGCCGGCATCTCCGACGACCTCCGCGCAGCCTTCGGCGTTGGTAGTCACGATGGCGCAGCCCGCATCCATTGCCTCGAGCAGGACCATCGGGAAATTCTCCTGGATTGACGGAAATACGAGAATTTTGGAGGACTCGTACAGGATGCGCAGCGTCTCTGCGCTCACAAAGCCGACGAAGCGGACCCCGGGTGCAACGCTGCGCGCCTGGGCTTCGAGTTCCTCGCGATATGGGCCGTCACCGGCAACGATCAACTCCCAGTCGCTCTCCATGCCGTGGACTGCATCGATGAAGTGCTGGATTCCCTTGCGGGGAAACATGCGCGCGACGACCAGCACCCGGTTCAGTTGCGCCGCGTTGAATCGCGGCTGGGGCCAATGGCCGTTCGGAATGATCGCGATCGGGGCCGGACAGTCGACTTCTTTCATCAGCTCGGCCAGAAACCTGGACGGCGAAGTCACCAGCGCTGCGTCCTGCAGGATCCGGTGCCAGGCAGGCTTCAGCAGCCGATGGAGCAGGTGGAACCGGTCGGGGTTGTAGCCCGGCACGTCGGAGCCATGGGCGGTGAGTATGTAGGGCACGCCGAAGCGGCGCGACAGCGCCCAGGCGACCGGGCCCGATGGCAGGATGAAATGCGTGTGAATGACATCCGGTCGCCAGGAGCGGATCAACTGTGCGCCCCGAAAATACGCCGGCAGCAAGGTCGTAAAGAGCTCGGCGGCAGTCGTGTAATGACTGTGGCGCCGGATGCAGGCGGAGCGCTGCACGACGACGCCATTAACCGTTTCCACGGTGGGCAGGTCGCTCATCGCCGATGTCAGCACTGTCACTTCGTCGCCGAGTCGAACCATCTCCTCATTGAGCGCCGCGACGACCCGGCTGCCGCCGCCGCCGATCGGCATGTACTCGTAGCTGATCGAGAGAATCTTCATCCTGGGTGCCCGGCAAGTGAGCGTATAGGGCGGAATTTTGACCCAGACGGGCCGCGGCTTATCGTGCCAGTCACGATTCTAAGCGCATGGCCCGCTCCGAGCACCGATTCGAGCTTCTGTCCGACGGCCGCGCGAATCCGGGCCGCATCTGCATCTGCCGTTTCGAGGGTCACGTCCACGGAGAAGTCGGCACGCTGCACGACTTCAAAGGCACGCAGGCCCGGGATGTGCTCGAGTGCCACGTCTATGCGGTAGGGGGAGATCAGACGGCCATCCGGCAGCCTCAGGCAGTCGAAGCGTCGCCCGGCGAATTCGACGATCGGACGGTCGGCGCGCGCCAGGTCGCGCCGCACGATATCGCCGGTGTCGTACCGGATGAGGGGTGACGTTCGCTCGGCGAGGTCGGTGACGACCAGCTGCTCGACTGCCTGTTCGCCTGCCAAGGGTAGGAATTCCAGGATCAGGCTGGCGCGTGCCGGTACAAACACCGGGCTCCCGGGAGGCCGGTAGGCCACCAGCCCGAATTCCGTCATGCCGTAGAAATCCGCGATGCTCGCGCCGAATCCCTGCTTGAGCATCGCAAGCCGCCCGTGCGTGAGTTGTTCCGCAGTGGAAACGACGAGAGCGAGTTCGGGCGGCCGTTGTGCGCGCGCGGTGAACCACTGCGCGAGCAATTCAAGCGTGGAGAGCGGGCCGTACAGGACCTGCGGCCGCAGTGTCTCGACGCGCTGCGCGAGCGATTCCGTATCCTCGCCGATGCTCGCGTAGGACAAGCGCGCCATCGCCGGCCATTTGGCGCTGCGACGACTGGTCAGCAGAAGGCTACGCTGTCCCGGTCGGTAACCGCTGGCAAGCAGTGCGCGCAGGAAGGCCCAGTGACGGGCGAGCCAGGCGGCGCGATCCGAAAAAACCGTCAACGGTTCGCCGCTCGAGCCGCTTGAAAGCTCCTTGACGACGATCTTGCCCCGCCGTCGGTCATCGACCCGGTCTTCGGGCGAGGAGGCCCGCAAGGCCGTCTTGTCGAGAAGGGGTACGCGCGCGAAGTCGGCCGCGTTGCGCGGACCGTCGAAGTCGGTTGCCGATGCTGCCCAGAGGCGCCGATACAACGCCACATGCCGTGCCGCGTCGGTCATCAGCCTCAGGAGTCTCGGGTCCACGGCTGGATCAGACATCGGCGGTTTCCATCGCAGGTTCCTTGCCATTGCCGAAGGTCACAGTCAGCGTTTCGCGGCGCACAACTGCGGCGAGCAGCTCCGACCGGCGACGCAGATCGAGCCGGCTTTCCAGTGCCGCTTCGGCTTCGGCGACCAGCTCCCGCGAACCCCAGCGATCGGGAAAATCCTCGAGCTGCAACGGCCGGCGAGGCAATTCAAGCAGGTCGAACAGGCCGTCGAATTTCCGGTTGTAGGAAAGGCCGACGAGCGGAGTGCCCATCCCGGCCGCCAGGATCAACGGGTGCATCCTCGACGAGATCATGAGCGATGCCTGGCCCAGGACGGCCTTGTACAACTGCGGATCGGTAATTCTGGCGAGCCGCACAGAATGGTTGCCGAGTCGGTGCGCAAGTGATTCGCAGGCAACATCGTCCGCTTCATGGGCAACGTTATAGCTCGGCAGCAGGAGCACGCTTGCGTCCAGGCGTTCCGCCAATTGAATCAGGCCGGCGGCTATTGCGTCTTGCAGCAACTGGTAGCGCGCATCGTCGCTACGCGGGCGCAGTCCGGCCCTGGCTTTCAACATATTCGGGATGAATCCGCCACGATCATGAAACCATCGCCTGATGGCCACGGCAATCAACGGCCGGCCCGGCGGCAGGTCGAGGCTCTGCAACAGATCGATTGCCGTCTCGCGCGGCGCCGGCTCCAGCATGAACGCCGGATCCGGAACGATATCGATCCGGCGCGACGTGCAGGCAGCGAGCGTGTCGCGCGCAAAACGGTCGCGCGTCGAGACGCTTGTCAACGCTCTGCAGGCAATCCGCGCCGCAATTCGGCTCTCGGCGTGCCCGAGTGGCCCCGCGCCGATCGAGTGCCCGACGATCCGCGGGTTGAGAATCCTGAGCAGTGCGATGCGAAGGGCCCAGTAGGGCATCTTGGCCCGGCTGTCGTCGTCCTGGAACAGGCCGCCGCCGGCAATGAGAATCCGGTCCGCCTCGCGCGCGCAACGCCCGAGTTCCCGGATGCCCCGCGCGCCCCGCGGAATGATTCGGCCGACGCCGCGGATTGCATTGCGTGTGTTCGGATCGCCAACTATCGCAATCTCGGAGGCCGCGTCATGCGTGGTGATGCAATGGACCAGCGCAGAGAGAATGGCGCGGTCACCGACGTTGTGATCGGTATCGCCGCCGAGCAGCAAAAACCGGGCGCCGCGTTTCGGCATCGTCCCCAATGCCCTTCCCCCTGGTTGGCGGATTCAAATGCTAGGCGGCGTTACAAACTCCCCGTCGGCACTGTGTCACAGCTCTCGTTGCGTAAGTCTTCGAGAGTCTGACAAAGTTGCTTAGGAATCCATCCAAGGCACCCGCGAAGAGCACTCCCAACTGAGATTGAGTGAGTGACGATGCCTGCAATGCGAAGGCGCCGCCATCTGTGCGAATAAAAACGGCGGCGCGGTGTGAAAACAATTGAACATGCGCGAGCTCGCTGGTGCCCCCTTGGCTCAATTGCCTACTAGTTGCCTTTGGGCTGCTGGCCGGGGTCCGAAAGGAATACCCGGACCCCGCTTGGGGTATTGGCCCGCGGATCGCAAAGGTAGACGCCGAAGTGATAATCCGGCCCCACATTATCGCGATCGACGAAAGTCAGGTACTTCTGGTCCGGCGTTAGCACGAAGCCCGAATACTCGCCCTGCTCAGGCGGCGTCAGGCCTGGGATCGGCCAGGGGTAAAGTGGCCCTACTCGCCCTTTATTACTGATTTGCCCGAATACGACGGCGTTGCCGCCGCTAGGCGCCGCATTGTTGGCACAACCGGTGCCGTTACTGTCGGTGAACTTGATTCCCCAGTTGTCCGGGTCGAAGATCGATATGGAATAGGTAAACGGACCGTTGCCCAGAGCCGCGAACACGAACGCATCCTGTGCCGGCGTCCAGCAATTGCCGTTCCAGCCGGTATAGTAGTTAGTCACGTATCCATCGGGCTGGACAAAGAATGACTGCTTCGTGACTGAGACCTGCGCGTAGATCACGGTGGTAGCGCTAGTGCACGATTGGTCCGCCAGCGCCGGTGCAACGTAAAGCATCGCCGCAAGACTGATCACGAATGCAATGGCCGATTTCGAGATATGATTTCTCATTGCAAATTCTCCCTTGTCCGCGATCATCGTTTTTTTGCGGCGTGATCGCCGCCGTCTCTTTCCCTCGACGCCAGCATCGTTTGCGCTTTCATGAAATCCGGATGGCGATAGCCGAGCGCATTGAGTTCGTTGGCCAGCGCGTTCGCTTTTTCAAATTCCTCCGCGAGCATATAGAGTCTAACAAATTGTTGTTGATACTGCGGGCTGGCTCTCGAAAAGACCCTCCCGTGCCCGGTGATTGCGGTTTGCGCTGCTCTTTTCGCCCCAGCCCGGTCGCCCGATTTCTCAAGAATATGCGACCTGATCGCGGCGTTGGTCGCTGCGAATATGTGCATGAGCAGCCTTTCGTCAGCGCCATCGATTGAATCGCCGGCCAGGTCCTCAGCTTCAGCGACAAATCGCGATGCTGACGCCAGATCATTGGCGGTCGCCGCGGCGCGCGCTGCGATCTGAAGCGCGCCGCCGAAATTGACCACTTTCCATTCCACGACCCTCGGGTCGATTCCACTCAGGCGCCGCCCAGCGGACACGGCAGCTTCCGCTGCGCCGCGCGCAGCCTCGAAATTTCCAGCGGCGAGATGCGCATGAGCAATGTCAGTCTGAAGCAACCCGAAAAAATCGAGCCAGATCGTATTGTCTTGATCGTGGGCGAGCCTGGATTTGTGGATTGGGACCTGATCCTCAAGGATGGCCAGGGCGCGTTTGGCGTCGCCTTGCGCGATCGAGAGCCGCGCCGTTATGCGGCGGTTGACGAACTGGCGTTGCAGGGCGGCGTCATTTGCGCTGTCCCGTTCCAGAAGCGATTTGCTGATTGCGGCCTCTGCTGCAAGATCAGATTCCGCATTAGAGAATGCGCCCTGTTTCTCCTCGGCTTGGGCCAGCCAAATCAAATCGTCTGCATAGACTATTTGAAGGTTTGAATCCTCCGGATGCTTTTTGGCGAGGCTTTTTGAGACCCGGCACGCACGCGTAAACGCGTCGACGGCATCCTTCGCCACGCCCTCGTTGTATGCCAAAACGCCTAGATTGCGATGCCCGTAGCCAAGCTCGGTCTGCCATCCATCTTTGTCGGGGTCGAGCGCCACAAGGCGCGCGCCAAAATCACGATACTGCGTCCAGTAGTCGGTGGCTTGCGCCACGTCGCCCCGCTTCCAGGCGATGTCGCCCACCCAATAGACCGACTGCGCGTGATCAAAAATGCGCTGCTCATTGTCAGGATCGCGACGAAGGAGTTCCTCCGTCGTCGCCGCCGCCTCCTTGTACTGCGCGAGCGCTGCGTCGAGATCGCCGCGCGATGCATCGACCTCGCCAAGCAGCATGAGGACACGCGCGCGGCGCCCGAGCGCATCGGGGTCGAGCTTTGCGAGGTCCTGTTTGGCGTAGCTTGCCGATAACCGCATGCCGACCGCTTCGAGGATGTCGAGACGGCCGACAGCGTCGAGGCGCTGGCGCAAATCGGTCAGCATGAATTCGACGAGGCTCTGCGCTTCGTCACGTTGAAACTCAGCATCGCGTCTTGCAAGGACTGCCGCATCGCGCTGCTCGAGCGCAAATAGCGAGAGCCCGCCGAGCACGACCGACAACGTGCTGAGCCCGGCATAGACGAGCCGCCGTCGCGCAGCACGACGGCGGTCTTCGCGCATTACGAGGTCGCCGAGACCGACGCCCAGCAGCGCCGCCGCTATCTTCAATTTCGCGCCGCGCTTGCCGTCGCCTGTCTTCCGCGCATCGGCGGCGAGCGGCGCGTCTTCCGCTTCGTCCGTGGCGCTGAGATCCTCGCCGACCTTGAAGCGGAGCGTCTTCGGGAAACATTCCTCCCCCTCGCGTCCCTCCATCGTTGAGGCCATCGGCTCACCGTCGACGATGACGCCGAGAATCCGGCGCGGGTCGCGGTTGCGCTTGAACCAGGCGACCTCGCGATTGACCCATTGCGACTGCGCCGAGCGTGGCGAGCACAGAACGATCAGAAACTCCGACTCGCGCATCGCCGTTTCAATCGAGGCGCCGATCGAAGCGCCGGCGGCCTCCTCCTCACGGTCCCTGAAAATCGGATGGAGGGTTTTCGGGACTGGCCCGAGCGGCGTCTGGCGGCCGACAAGCGCCGAGGGAGTGCGATAGGACTCTAGCGCGCGGTGCAGCCATTCGCCCGAGGCCCTGTCCGCCCAGCTGTAGCTGATGAACGCCCTATAACGCCGCATCGATATTGGCTCCCCGCCGCCGACCCGAATTCGCTTGCGCCGTTCATGGCGGCGCGTCCACATAGATGAGTCGGCCCCGCGATCCCAAGGCGCGCCGCGCTCGTGGTCACAGGGGCCAATCTTCCGCCCGACGGTCGGCCAGGCGCAAGATGAAAGGGCGGTGCGGACGACTTTCGCCGGACCGACGACACCGTCGCTGATCCCTACAAGGACACCGCGGTCCCGGCGAGCAATCCGCTGATCAAGATCATCAATATCGCGGCGCTGCTACTGGTGCCGCTGCTGTAAGCACGGAGAAAACAGACCCGCCACTGATCAGCCGCCGCGAGTCCCTCAATCCCGATAATCCCGATGCGGGCAATCCTGCGCTGCCTTCGGAGACGCCGCGACCGCAAAGCCCTGGCCTTGGCGGCGAGAACCGTATGGTAGCGTGAAGAGAACGGGCAAGCCCCCCGTTCATGTGGCTCAGGATTGGGATTGGAAGCGCGACCCTGCGACCGTAAGCCCCCCCGTCAAGCACACAGTTTAGAACTGGACTCTGCCGGCCGTTGTGGCCTCGGCAAGAACATCAGCGGTGGCACTCGGCCGAGGCTGTCGTGGGGCCGCTCCTCGTTGTATTCAGTGAGCCAGGACTCGGTGTTTTCGCGCACCTGTTCAAGCGAGTCGAACACGTGGGCATCGAGCACTTCAACGGGGTAGGTCTTGTTGAAGATGAGCCATTTTTTCCAAGAATCAGCTGGTCCTCGTATCGCTGGGCAGGTCAACCGGCGGTGATGCCGACGCGCCTCACCTAATGCTGCAACATCCGATGGACGCCTGATCGCAAGTTATTCGCTTCTGCCGCGATCACCGCAGCGCTTTCTAAATGCACTGCCGGCGAAGCTGCCCGTTCCCGTCACCAGTGCTCCTGTGTTTCTGAGCGAAGTTGACAAGAATGAGGCCTGCCGCTATTGGCAAACAGAGCGTAGAGTCCCCGGCAGCGCAAGCGAAGGGCGCAGTTACGAGTCGCTGCGCGACTCAGTGCGCCTGGGGGCCGGCGTTTCCGCCTTGCCCCCAGGACCCCCGGTGTGGCCCCGCAGAGTTGCGATGCGCGAATTGCGAAGCAGCGGGGCGACGAGGAACCGGCTGCTACGGCCCGCGTTCACACGCGCGCCGGGTCCCCGGTCCTGCAGAGCAGAGAGTAAGTAGCGCGTGTCGCCATGGCCATCTTCCACCTGTCCGTGAAACCGGTATCGTGCGGGTCGCGCGCGAATACGAAGTCGCGCTGCCGCGGGAGCTGAGCCGGGCGCAGCGGCTGGAACTCACGCGGGCGTTCAGCCAGGCGATGAACGGAACTTCCATGCCCACGTCCTGGCGACGACCCGTCAGATCGAGGCGACCGGCCTCGGCGCCAAGACCTCGATCGGGTGGGCCGACACGGACCGCGCGAAGCGGGGACTCAGCTCCGGCAAGGAGGAGGTCGCCGAGATCCGCGAGCGTTGGGCGGTGCTTACCAACGAGAAACTTCAGGCGCTCGGCCACGAGGCCCGAGTCGATCATCGGAGCCTGGAGGCGCAGGGCATCGAGCTGGAGCCCACCGTCCATCTGAGTCCCGCCGTCATCGGCACGCAGCGCGAGGTCGAGCATATCCACCGCTCGATTATCGAACTGTCGACGGACATCCGGGCCGCACTTGCAGCCCGCGACACGGGTCAGAGCATCGGCCACCCTTGACTCGCCCGAGCGCGACAGCGCCGGGTAATGGGTCAGACATCCCAGTTAGTGCGCCCCGGTCTTGACACCCCCAGTTGGTAGGTATAATAACCACCATGAAGAGCGATGACTTGATCCGAGAGCTGAAGAAAGCGGGCTGGACCGAGGATCGGGTAACGGGCAGTCATCATATTTTCACGCACCCCACGATAGCGGGGCACCTTACGGTGCCGCATCCCAAAAAGGATTTGGGTAAGGGGTTGGTGCACAAGATCAGGAAACAGGCGCGATTGAAATGAAATTCACGATTGCAATTGAAGCGGGTACGAAGAAAAGCGCTTTCGGCGTCGTCGTACCGGATTTGCCGGGCTGCTACAGTGCCGGTGATACCGTCGAGGAAGCCTTCGATAAGGCGCGGGAGGCGATCGAAGCTCACTGCGAGGTCTTGGCTGAGACCGAGAAGAAACTGCCGCAGCCCAAGCCGATGACCGCATGGCAGGCGAATCGCGAATACAAAGGCTGGACGTGGGGGATTGTGGACGTCCCCATCGAAAAGTATTTCGGACCGGCCGAGAAGATCAACATCACCGTGCCCGCGTCGACATTGCGGCGAATCGATGAATACGCACAGAAGCACGGAGAGACGCGATCTGGTTTCCTGGTGAAGGCGGCTGAACGCGTGATGCAGTCATAGCCGTTCAGCTAGTGCCGGCGCGTGCAAGTCTCGGTTCAAGTTTCCGTACCGCCGTCCGTACGGTCACCACGAAGTTCTGAGAAACAACGTAACTTATTGATTGCAATGGTGGGCGGTACTGGGATCGAACCAGTGACCCCTGCCGTGTGAAAGCAGTGCTCTACCGCTGAGCTAACCGCCCGCTGCGGCCCGCGATTCTACGAGGCGCTGTACTGCGGGGTCAACGCGATAGAATCGCGGCCCCATGACCGTGCGCACCCGATTTGCCCCCAGTCCGACCGGCCTCCTGCACATCGGCGGCGTGCGCACAGCGCTTTTCTGCTGGTTGTACGCGCGCCGTCACGGCGGCGTATTCATCCTGCGCATCGAAGACACCGACCGCGAGCGTTCGACGCCCGAAGCCGTGCAGGTGATCCTGGACGGCATGGAATGGCTGGGGCTGCACGCGGATGAGGGGCCCTTTTACCAGTCCGAGCGCTATCCGCGTTATCGAGAAGTGATCCGCCAGTGGCTGGCGGCGGGCAAGGCTTACCACTGCTACTGCTCGAAGGCAGAGCTCGAGCAGATGCGTAACGATCAGCTGGCGCGCAAGGAGAAGCCGCGTTACGACGGCCGCTGCCGGACCCGGCAGGAACCCATCGAGGGCGTCACGCCTGTCGTGCGATTCAAGAATCCGACTGAAGGTGCAGTCGTCGTCGCGGACGCTGTGCACGGAAACGTCGTGTTCCAGAACACGGAGCTCGACGACCTGATCATCGAGCGTTCCGACGGCAACCCAACCTACAACTTCTGCGTCGTGGTCGACGACTACGACATGAAGATCACGCACGTGATCCGCGGCGACGATCACCTGAACAACACGCCGCGCCAGATAAACATGCTGCGCGCCATGGGTGTCGAGCCGCCGGTCTACGCTCACCTGCCGATGATCCTGGGACCGGACGGCACCAAACTCTCGAAACGGCATGGCGCCGTGTCGGTGCTGTACTACCGGGAGGAGGGCTACATGCCCGAGGCGCTCCTGAATTACCTGGCGCGGCTCGGCTGGTCGCACGGTGACCAGGAGATTTTCACGATCGAGGAGATGCGCGAGCTGTTCGACATTGGCGACGTCAACAAGTCGGCCTCGGCGATCAATCCGGACAAGCTCGCCTGGATCAGCCAGCAGCAGATGATGCGGCTGCCGCCGGCGCGCATCGCGGTCGAATTGCGCTGGCAGCTGAAACGCCTCGGTGTGGACATCGCACAAGGCCCAGCGCTCGAGGCGGTTGTCGAAGCGCAGCGTGAGCGCTCGAAGACGCTGAAGGAAATGGCGCAGGCCAGCCGGTTCTTCTTCGAGGCCCCGAGGAACTACGAAGAAAAGTCCGCCCGTAAGCATCTGGGAGCCGAAGCACGGCCCTTGATGCAGCAATCGCGGACGGCCCTGGCCTCACTGACCGAATGGACCGCACCGGCGATCCACGAGGCGATTCAGGCGCTCGCGGAAGGCGGCGGGGTGGGGCTCGGCAAGGTCGCGCAGCCGCTGCGAGTCGCGGTTTCGGGTGGCGGCGTTTCGCCGCCGATCGACCAGACGCTCGCGATCCTGGGCCGTGAGCAGACTCTGGCACGCCTCGACCGGGCAATCGCATACGCAAGCCGTTGACACTGCGGGCGTTCTTGCGGAGAATTCGCCCCCTCTGAATGGGGCCATAGCTCAGCTGGGAGAGCGCTTGCATGGCATGCAAGAGGTCGACGGTTCGATCCCGTCTGGCTCCACCATTTTCCCGGGTCCCCATCGTCTAGAGGCCTAGGACACCGCCCTTTCACGGCGGCGACCGGGGTTCGAATCCCCGTGGGGACGCCATTAAATCAATTGCTTAAACCCGTACAGTCGTGGTCTGTACGAAAAAATCTTCCTGGCGGCACCTCGCGCGCTGGGACAGCCGCCAGCCAAATCATCGCAAAGGGGGGGGCAGTGTTGTGAGGATAGCCAAGCCACCGCCCGGCCATCTTGGCGTTCATTGACGGTCCGCGCAGATCGAACTTAGCCGAAATCTAAACGTTGACCTCGCCGATTCTCGCACCGACTCGAGGAAGTGAACAGCTCAGCTGACGGCCACCGAAGATATCGGCGAGTAGCCGGATGTTTTTCCGTTTGACATCCGCTGGAGACGCGCGCGAAAAGAATACGTGCCGACATTCACAGGCGTGTAGTCGCCGTGAAGCTCATTTGTGTCGGTCTTCCAGCTCGTCCACGATGTGCTGCCTGGCCGGCGCACCTGCACGTCGTAGTAGTAGCCGTCGAGTGGCGCTGACGCCCACGTCACGGTGAAGGGCACGCCCGCGGCAGCTGTGGCTGCGACCTTCAACGGGATTTTGATCGAGCCTTTCTGCGTTGGGTGAATCGTGCATGCGTACTTGTATGTGCCCGCAGCGCTGAAGTCATAGGAGTACGTCAAGCCCGGCGCTTTCGATCCCGAATTGAAGAGTCCAAGGCCCCCGCTCTCCTGCACCGCGTGGCTGCTCGTCCCGGTGAACGACCAGAGTACGTTGGCTCCCTGTGCAGGCGTGGGCGATGAGGGCGAAAAGCTTGTGTCTTTCACGGTTATTTTCTGCTGCGCGGCCATCGTGAGTCGCACGGTCACCGGGTCCGAGTCTTCGGTGCCGTCGTTCGCGCGAAACGTGAACATGTCGTCGCCACGGTAGCCTGTGTCCGGCGTATAGGTGAGATCGGGCTCGACACCCGACAATGCGCCGTGGTTCGGAAGAGCGACCACCGCGTAGGAAAGAGTGTCTTTCTGCATGTCAATTGCGTGCAGGGTCACCGGCCTCTGCGTATCGGGCGCTACCAGCACGTCCAGGTCATATGCGAACGGTTTCGTCGGCCCCTTGTTTACCGGCGCTGTTCCCGAGTCGTTGAACGTCTGACCCGAAATTGGGATGAAATTCCAGTCAAAGCTGTCGTCGTGCAACGTCAGCTTCAGAACCCCAAACACGCCCGTCTTGCGGATCATGCTGTTGGCAATCGGCTTGTTATTGGAAGTTTCCGTCAGCGATCCGCCGGTGCCCACGATGAACTGCGGTACCCCGCGCACCGGATCCGCGACACCGTCAGCCGTCTGTGGGGCAAAGCGCTCGTACAGATGGCGATGGCCCGTGAGCAGTAAATCAACGCCGTAGCGTTGCAGGGTCGCGAACAGCGGCCGCATGTTTTTTTCACCGCCGCCCCAGTCGGTCGAGAACGCCGGTTTGTGCCACATCGCGATCACATTGCGCCCAGCCGACGCCTCGAGATCGGCCTGCAGCCACAGATCCTGGGGCGAGCCGGCGTTGCAGCCGCCGATGATGAACGCACACTCGCTGTTCAGGAGGACGACATGCCATGCGTCGTCGACATCGTAGGAGTAGAGCGCCGTGACCGGATCGCCTGCGGCTGCCCCGAAGTACCCGAAATACCCGGTCGCCCCCGCGGTCAGCCAATCGTGGTTGCCAGAGATCGGTATCGTCCGATTCTTGAAGGCTCCCCAACTCTGCCCGTAGCAGTCGGTATATTCCTGAAGGGTGCCATTGTTGACGTTGTCGCCCAGGGTGAAGACGATGCCCGGGATTTGCGAGACGATGGCGGCGGTCGCCATGTCCCCCGTATTCAGGCAGTCCGCATGGATGTCGCCCGCGCCGACGAGGACGGAATCCGCGGCAATGGCGGGCGCCATCGGCAGCGCGACAAACGCAGTGGATGCAACGAAAGTGATCGCGGCGGCGGCGCTCATGGAGCGCAAACGGCTGTTAAGCATATTCCCCTCGGCTGAGTGCGTATGTTGTTGTTGGAATGCCAAATTTGGCGACTTCTGCATGCTATCTACGAACGCCGCGGGAATGCTAGTACCACGGGGCTGGGCAGGGTCGGGTATTCCTTGGCGGATCGAGGAACGGCTCAAAGTGTGAACTGTCTCACACATTTCTGATGACATAACGCGGCAGGGTCACGTGATTTGGACTCTGGTCCGGCACTCGCATGCGGTCGATGATCCCTGTGTGACCGCGATATTTCCAGGATTGCTTATTGAAAATTCAATAGTCTCCGGGGTCATCAGGAGTGCTGATCTTAAATTTGTCAGAGAAGGTTCCCCCTGCCGAACGAACGAATTGCCCGGTAAGCCGGGTCGGAGTCACGGTATAGCGCATGAAGCCATAGGTGAGATTCATGTTTCTTCCGGTAAAATTACTGACAAAGTAGGCGGCTTGCGGATCGCCCAGATTGATATCGTCCTGAGCCCTGCCGAATGTGCCATCGACCACAATTACCGTTCCCGCCCCCTTCGCATATTCATTGTCTGAGCCGTCATCAACCACACAATCGGCGATAAAGACATGTGCGGACGCGCAGGTGAGTTGTTTACTGCGCTCGTAGACGTGATCGTGAGCGTGGAGCACCAAGTCCACTTTCTTCTCAATCAGCAGATCGATGAGATCGCTCGAGATTTCACATGGTTCGTCACCGACGCTGAGGCACATCTTGTGCGCTCCGACAATCACCCATGGAATGCCAGCGGCACGCGCGCCGTCGATCCTGTTTGAAAGCCATTTGTAATGCGGATCTCCAGCCAGATAATCGTACGAGACTCCGGCTATTTTCAGGTCCGGCGAGATCAGAATGAAGCGCGCAAGACCAAGATAGTCGAAGTAGTATTCGACGCCATACAGCCCTGTTGCGTTGAGCTTGTCAGGCAGGCATTTGGCGAAATTGAGTATGCGTCCCTGTCGTGATCCGTCTCGTTCGTGGTTGCCGGCAAGCAACTCGAACGGATATGTGCTTGCAAGTTTCGACTTTACGAAATCACACCAGTCGGATTCCTTGCCCACTGAACCTCGCGCATAGCTCAGGTCTCCAAGCGCAAGATAAAAAGCCGTTCCTGAAGTTGCGAGCTTATTGAGGCTTGCAACGGTCGCATCAGTTTGAGCGTGATCGCCGGCGGCGGCGAAACTGAATGTCGCGGATCTCGGCTGCGGTAGAGCAGACGCCGAGAAGAGCGACAGCAGAAACCATGCCGCAGCAACATGCCTGAGGCACACGGCCGATCCTCTTGCGCCAGTCGGGGCCGGGCGGGATTGAGAATCATGTGCGGGGAAATGACGCATAGGTGCTAATTGGCGCCCGGTTCGGCGATGCTTACGTCAACCATCGTGCAGATCGAGTGTTGCGTCGACCATTCCGACACCGGCCTGTTCGAAGTGCCGAAAGCGTGC
>JAQBHG010000084.1:0-9518 GCA_032127975.1 Steroidobacteraceae bacterium | reverse complement strand
GCAGTCTATCCGCGCGGCATGCCGCGGCAGCTGGAGCTTGTCGCCGGCATCTCGATCCTGGTAGGGAATGCCATCCTGTACGCGGTCGTCTACGCCTGGACCGCAGGCTGAGCCGGACTCAGCGCACCGCAAGCGCTGCCGCAACCAACCGGCGCCAGAAACGCTCGCGCAGGCCGCGTGGTGTGGCGAGATCCATGCGCGCGAGGCAGGCCTTTGAGGCCTCATCCGTCGGCAGCGCTGCGAGCAGGCGCGCCGCAAGCGCCAGCTTGCCGGTCAGGGTGGCGCTCCGTGCCTTCAGGCGGCGCAGCTGCCGGGCAAGCGTGATTTCTTCCGCCGTGAGATCGCTGCCAAACGGCAATTCACTGAAATTTCCCTGTGCGCGATGTGGCGCCAGCGCCCGTTCGAGCGCCTCCGGAAAGTTGTTGCGATGCCGGTCCTGGATCCGATAAGACGCCGGCAGCTTGCCGGCGCGCTGAGCCTCCGCCAGCAATGCGGGCTGGAAGCGCGAATCCGTGACGCTGAGCATCGCCGCGGCGACATCGGCATCGCTTTTCCAGCGCAGGTCTGCGACGCCGTATTCCGTCAGGCAGATGTCGCGCAAGTGGCGCGGAATGGTTTCATGACCATAGTTGAAACGGATATTCGACTCGAGCCGGCCATTTCTCTCACGCGTCGCGCGCACTGCGATCAGCGATCGGCCACCCGGCAAAGCGTGCGCCTGCGCGACGAAGTTGTACTGGCCGCCGACGCCGCTGACTACGCGCCCGTCCGCGAGACCGTCGGAGACGATCGCACCGCCGAGCGTCGCCATCATCGCGGTATTGATGAATCGCGCTTGCCGCCGCTGTTCGACTTTCTGCTCCCAGCCGGCGCCGGTCAGCTCATTGGTGAAGCTTACCGGCATCATCTTGAATAGTGCGCGCTCGGCATCCGGCATTGCGCGCAGCTCCTCGTAAAACGCTTTCGGTCCCAGCAGGAACGCGGCGTGCAGCAGAGAGCCATCCGGCTCGACGCGACGCTTCAGGATGCCGGCGCGGTAGAGGTCCAGGAATCCATCGACGAACATCTCGGTGACCGAATAGAGGCCGGACTCGAATGGCGCATCGCCGCCGATCGCCACCCACTGGGCAGCAAAGCGCGTGGACAGTCCGGTGTCTTCCAGCGCGCTGCGCCAGAGGGCGTTGCGCTGGTGGCGCATCAACAACGCGTAGACGATGGCATCGCCCAGCTCCCCGATGCCGATCTGCAGCGTTCCGCCGTCGCGCACCAGCATGCTGGCGGTGAGCGCGATCATGTGATCGGCGGTCGATATCGGCAGGTTGGGCGGGCTGAACAGCTCGTGGTAATCGCGCGGGTCGTCCACGATGCAGTCGAACACGGATTCCGGCACGATCGCATCGCCGAGCATGAATAGCATGCGGTCATTCACCTGCCCGATGACTGCGATGGCTTCGCCCGCGTGGCGGCGGGATTCGAGCAGCGGCAGCAGGTCCACGGTGACATCGGGATTGGAGCCGAGACTGATGCTGTGTCCTTGCGGTGTAACGCGGCGGGCAACCTGCTGCACAATGACATTAGCGCCGGCGGCTGACACGGCGCGCGCGATATGCGTGTAGTTGATGCTTGCGTAGGACTGCTGTGCCAGCGGCGATGACAGGTAGGCGCCGGGCTCCATGAAGAATTCGTGGATCTCGACGTTGCCGGGCATCCGGCCCGTCATCAGCGGCTCCACCCAGGCAGGTTCCGGCATGTCGCCGAACACGCGCGTCGCCATCGGTTCGATCAATCGCCGCTCCAGTTCGCTGCGCGCGCGCGGCTTGCGCAATGTCAGGCCGGTCAGAATCGAAAGGCTGATCGAAGGATCGGCGGCGGCGCGCCGGTAGAACTCGTTGACGAGTGCGACGGGCTTGCCGATCCCGATCGGCGCGCAGAGCACGATGCGCCTGCCGATGCGAGTCAGCGTCCGCTCAACGCATGCCTGAACGTCCGGAAAGATTTGCGGTTTGCCGGCATCCATGCGGTGGACTCTATCGCAATCGCCCGTCCGCGCGGCCGGCGGGGCGCTACAGCATCACGGGCTGGTTGCGGCAGTCTCCGGCAGCAGGCTGAGGTCGAAGGCCACGTCCACCGGGTCGCTGAGCCAGGTCGTCTCTGCCCAATCACCCTGGCCTATACCAAACTCGAGGCGGCGAAGGGTCGCGCCGCCCTTCATGCCGAGGTGCAGCGCGCCTGGCTTCAGTTCAAAACGCACGGCGACCGGTTGTGTCACGCCGCGCAATGTCAGGTTACCGGCGGCGATCCAGCCCATGCCGTCGCGCTTGAATCCTTCCGCGTGATACTTCGCTTCCGGAAAGCGCTCGATCCAGAAGAAATCCTGGCTGTGCAGGACCTCGTCGCGCTCCGCGTCGGCGGTGTCCGCCGATCGGGTCGCGATCGTGACGTCGAGTCGTCCCTGCGCCGGCACGGCGGGATCGAAATCGATGCGGACCTTGAACATTCCGAAATGTCCCGGGAATTTCGCGCCGGCCTGGGTCGCGAAGAATTGCAATGCGCCCGACTGCTCATCGCCCTGCCAGACGGCCGCAACTGCAACGCAAGGCAGCAAGGCGGCCAGCGCAGCGAAGATTCGGAATGTCAGCGGGGTCGCCACGGCAGCATCCGGAACAGCAGACCGTTGCGATCCAGGAACTGATGCTTGAGCGCAGCCAGCAGGTGCAGGCCGGCGAGCGCGATGAGGATCTTCGAGATGGTCTCATGCACCTCGTGCAAGAGTTTCTTGAGTGCGGGATCCGGTGCGACTAGGTCCGGGAGCTGGACGAGGCTGAACCAGCTGACCGGGTAGTTGGACGCCGAGGACATCATCCAGCCGGTCAACGGCATGGCGAACAGGATTGCATAGAATGCCGCATGCGAAATGCGTGCTGCCCGCGCCTGCCAGGGCAGCATCGACGGCAGCGGGGGCGGTGGATCGAACCAGCGCCAGGCGAGTCGCAGCATGGCGAGCCCGAGTATCGTGATGCCCACGGACTTGTGCCGTGCCAGCGTACCGACCTTGTCGGGACCCAAGGGCATGTTATCGGCAATCCTGGCAAGCGTGAACTGGACGACCAGCAGCGCGACCACCAGCCAGTGCAGGGTCTGCGCGATGGATCCATAACGGGCCGGGGAGTTTCGCAGGGGCATCGGGTCTTGGAGAATACGTGAATGCGTAAGTTCCTGATTGCACTCCTGGCGCTGCCTTGCGGCTGCGCCCTGCCGCCGAAGGTCCTGCCGCCGGCGGCGCCGGCGGCACCGGTTGTGGCGCCTTCAGGGCCTTACGAGCGCTACGAAATTGTCACTTCACACGTCGAGATCCGCGTCTATCGGGACGGCCCGATGGCTGCGCTTGGGCACAATCACCTGATCAGTTCGGATGCGCTGGCCGGCACCATCGACATGCGCGATCCTGCGACCGACTCCCGCTTCCGGTTCGAGTTGTCACTCGCTTCGCTGGTGGTCGATGATCCTGCGGCGCGGTCTGCCGCCGGCGCAGATTTCGCCAAGGAAGTTCCGCCGGCCGATCGCGAGGGCACGCTGCGCAACATGCTGGGACCCTCCGTGCTCGATGCGGAGCGCCAACCGGTGTTGCGCCTCACCGCGGAAAGCCTGGAGGGCGGACCCGCGGAATTCCAGGCGCGAATCCGGGTCGGCCTGCGCGGCGAGGAGCGCATCGTCACCGTTCCGATGTCAGTACAGGTCGGCGACGGGCAGGTCAGCGTGCACGCGAATTTCACGCTGCATCACGCCGATCTCGGGCTCACGCCATTCTCGGTCGCGCTCGGTGCCCTGCGCGTACGCGATGACATCGGCGTGGACTGCCGCCTGGTTGCAAAGAGCAGTCCGGACTAGCGACTCGAGTCGATTTCCGCCAGCAACGCCTTCGCGCCGTAGACTTTCTCGAGCGCGAGCCGGATGTAGGCCGGGTGCACGCCCACGGAACGATTCATCCGCTCATCGAACCAATAGCTGCCCGAGATCGAGTGGATGTTTCCGTCGAACGCAAGCCCGACGATTTCACCGGTTGCACTGAGCATCGGACTGCCGGAGTTGCCGCCGAGGATGTCGTTATTGGTCGTGAAATTCACCGGTGTCGTCATGTCCAGGCGGTCCTTCGCGGCGAGCCAGCGCTCCGGGATCTTGAATGGCGCCTCGCCGGTCGCACGCTCGAACAAACGGCCGAGCTCGGTCCAGGGCCTCACATCCTCGCCCTTTTCCTTCCAGCCCATCATCGCGCCGGAAGACAGGCGGAGCGTAAAGGTCGCGTCCGGATAGATGCTGGTTCCGTAGACGGCGAAGCGCGCCTTCGCGATCCCTTCCTGGCCGCGTTGCACCGGTCCCTCGACCTGTTCCTCGTAGCGCTTGCGCAGGGCGCGCGCGGCCGGGTCAACGATTGCCGCGAGGCGGATCATGGGGTCCTGGCTCGCATCGATGGCCGCCTGCCCGCCTTCATACAACGCGACACGGGCCGCCGGGTCCGCGAGCACGCTCTTGCGGACGAGCTTGTCCGCCAGCGTATCGGGCGAATCGTTGCCGAAAATCCTGCGCACCAGCGGATCATCTGGGCCCAGCCACTCGCGCATGCGTTCGAGCCCGAAGGACAGCCGCAGGACTTCGAAGTCCGGGTAGATCGGCGCCGCGGCCTGCAGGTTCTGCACCACCGCCGGCAGGCGCGCTTCGGTGAATTCAGGGAGTCGCGAGTCGTTGCCTTTCGCGCGTTCCTCGGCCGCGCGCACCAGCGCGCGTGCGTAGCCGAACAGCGTGCCGTTGAATGCGGCAGCGCCCTCGATGAACGTGTAGGGCACGATGATGTCGCGCCAGGTGTGCTGCGCGGCTTCGATGTCCTGCCATGCGCTTGCAGAAGAGGCCAGCGCCGGGCTGGCAGCAACCGCGTCGCGCAGCGCCCCTTCATTGCTGCCGACCGCCTCGAAGAGTGCCGGGTCCAGCAGCGCGTCGAACTGCTTGCGGCGCACCTTGATCGAGTTCTCGACTCCATTCAGGTAGGCTTCGGACGTGCGCCGCGGTTCCTCGCCGCTCTTGGCGTACTGCAATATGCGTCCGCGCAGTTCGCCGTAGCGCATCAACCAGAATGGCATGAAGGCGGTACGTTGCGTCTCGAGCTGGGCGACGGTCAACAAGCGGTCCGAATTTCCGGGATGGCCGGAGACGAACACCGGATCGCCCGGATCAGCACCATTCCAGCCGAAGCGCAGATGATTGGGTGTCTTCGCCGACTTGCCGTTTTCGTAGACGCGCAGGACCGACATGTCGAGGCACCAGCGCGGGAACTGGAAATTGTCCGGGTCGCCGCCGAAGGCCGCGATGTCGCGCTCCGGCGCGAACACCAAGCGTACGTCTTCATAGCGCTTGTACTTGTAAAGCCAGTACTGGCCACCCTGGTAAAGCGTCACGCGCTCGCACTTGAGCGCACCGCCTTTCGCCTTGGCCGATGCTTCCTCGCAGGCCTGCTCGAGCTTGGTCAGTTCGCTCCGCCGCGCCAGGACGACTGCGTCCGCCGCAAGTCCCGCGGTCGCCGCGGCGATTTTTGCAGTGACATCCTCGGTACCCACCAGCACAGAAATCGCTTCCTCCTGGCAACGCAATTCCTTTTCGCGCGTGCCGGCAAGGTATCCATTGCTCACGAGATCGCTGTCAGGCGTCGAATTCTGCGCAACGCATTCTTCGCCGCAATGATGATTGGTCAGGATGAGCCCGTCGGCGGAAATGAAGGAGCCCGTGCAGCCGCCCTCGAGGCGCACCGTGGCGAGGCGCACACGGTCGAGCCAGGCCGCGTCGAGCTTCACGCCGTGTTTTTCGGCAATCGCAGCCCGCGGCGGATTGTCAAATGTCCACATGCCCTCGTCAGCCGAGGCAGACAGGGACACTATCGCGGCCATCACCGCAATGAGAATGCGCATCATCGGGGACTCCCGTGCTACTGAATGGCCGCAGGCTGGCGGCGATCGAACAATGGTACCTGCTGGCGGGCGGCCGCGGGCAGGAAGGCCCACCGGTTGGCGCGGTCGGCGGGGCTTTCATCGTGTCTGGAAACGGCCGGTGGCGGGCGTCCCTGCGTGGGCCGCTTCGGATCCGGCGGCAGGGAACCCGGACAGGTCGCCTGGTTCGGGTCGAAAAAGAGAGTCAGCAGGGCGATCGCGGCGATTGGCTGGCCGCTGCGGTAAGCGGGCGTCATGCGCGATGCCCTGGCGATCGTCAGTGCCGACTTGTCGAACAGGCCCCTGGGTGCAGACGACAGGATGCGTGCCATGCGGATTGCACCGGACGCATCTGTCTCCACTTCGAGGGCGACCGAACCCGCCTGGTGCCGCCTGCAGGCTTCCATTGGAAACGGTGCGCTCGCCAGCATGATCGGCGGCAGGTCGCGCAGCGTGGAGTCCGGCAGCCGGAATTCGAAGCGCCGTGTCATTGGCTGCTGCGCGGACCCGGGCGAAAAGCGCCAGGAACGTATCGCCGCAAGCGCTGCCGCCTCAAACTCGCCGCGCGGCATCGCCGTGATGACACGTGGTTGCAGCACGCTGCCGTCCGCCGCCAGTTCGAACTGGACTTCGGCATAGCCCTCGACGCGATCCTGGAGCAGCCGCGGCGGAAACACGGGATCGGGCCTGTCGCTCGCGAGTGGCTGGCCTGCAGCCTCCACCGTGTCCACCAACGTGAATCGCAGGCGCGTGAGCATGCGGCATTCGACGGCCACGTCATCCCGGCGCGCCGGCTCGAAGCGCCAGCTTCGTACGCCGGCCACGGCAGCCTGCTCGAAATAGCCGGGTGGATCCGCATGCCGAGCGCTTACCCATCCCACGCTGCCGTCGCGCAGTACCGTCAGGGCGACCTCGACCGAGCCCTCGATTCCAATGGCGCGCACGGCCGCGGGATAAGCCGGCGCCTCCCGCACGAGCTCGACCGGTGGCTTCAGGCCCGGATCATCGCAGGACGGCCAGGCAAGCGCTGCGGGAGCGGCGAGCACGAGCAGCGCGGGCAACAGGCGTTTCATTCCGCAGTGGAGAGCAGGAGTTGCGTGCCTTCCGGCGCGACCAGCAGCGCGTGTTGCGATGGATCAAGCTTGCCCGGCAGGCGAGCGTACTCGGCGCCCTTGTCGGCGAGCGCCTGGATGCGCGCCGGCATGGCGGCATCCGTGAAGAGGAGTGCAGGGCGCGTGAGTGCGCCGCCACCGACCAGCGCCACATCGAACGAATCGCTGGTCATGCCGACGTGCGGAAAAGGATCCTCGCTTTCCTCGGCGGGCACAAAACCGAGGCGCTCCCAGAATTGCGTCGCGGCCTTGACGTCGGCAACCGGCAGCATGAATTCCTCGAACCAACCGAGGCGCGAGGTCTCGCCGGGCGCGCGCTGGGACGGAGAATAGGTGCGCGCCTCCAGCAGGCGGACCAGCTGGCCACCCGGTGTCGCAAAGGTCGCTTCATTGAATACGTCACCGCCGAGCCTGCGGTTCAGGATCTCCAGGCCGAGCTTTTCCAGTGCATCCAGATGCTCATAGAGATCCGGCAATACGAATGACAGCAGGGGCGATTGCGAAAGTTCGCGCTGGTGCAGGCCGATGCCAAGGCGTCCGTCGGTGACGACCGCATAGGGATAGGGCCAGGCCTCGCCGGTCGTCGCCTGGGCGAAGCCGAGCTGTTCGTAGAAGTCCAGGGATGCCAGCACGTCGGGGGCATGCACGCTGATTTCGAGGAAACGCCCGATCATGACGCGGCTCTCAATGCGTCGCGCGAAACCGCGGCGGCAGCGATCCGGGCGAGGCATTCGACATGGCTCGGGGAGTCATTGAGCGCCGGGACGTAGTCGAAGGACACTCCGCCCGCCTTGAGAAAGCTGTCGCGGCCGCGGATCGCGATTTCCTCGAGCGTCTCCAGGCAATCCACCGCAAAACCGGGGCAGCAGACGACGATGCGCCTGGCACCCTGCATCGCGAGTTCGCGCAGGCGGTCCTCGGTGTACGGCTTGAGCCAGGCTGCGCCGCCGACGCGCGACTGGTACGCCACCGACCAGGCATCCGCCGGCAGCGCGAGCCGTGTCGCCACGAGTCGCGCGGTTACCTGGCATTGCTCCTGGTAAGGATCGCCCGCGTCGACGTAGCGCTGCGGCAGGCCGTGAAACGAAAACAGCAGCTGTGCACCGGCCCCGAAATCGGCGATGCGCCCGGCGAGGGATTCCGCGAGCGCCGCGATGTACCCCGCATCGGCGTGGTAATCGTCCACGCACAGCAGTTCGGGTCGCCATTCGAGCCGGCCGAGCGCGGCCTCAACGCGATCGAGCACCGACGCAGTCGTCGTTGCCGAGTACTGCGGGTACAGCGGCAGCACGAGGAGCCGCTGCACGCCGCGCGCGCGCAATACTTCGAGCGCCGCGGCAATCGACGGATTCCCGTAAGTCATCCCGATTGCGACCGGCACCGATCTGGAAAGGAAGGATGTGAGCCGTGGCGCGAGCGCATCTGCGAGTGCCTGCGTATTGACGAGCAGTGGCGAGCCCGACTCGGTCCAGACCTCGCGGTAGGCGCGGGCGCTTCGCTGCGGGCGGATGCGGAGTATCACGCCGTGGAGAATCGGCAGCCACAGCGCGCGCGGCAGGTCGACGACGCGCCGATCCGACAGGAATTCGGCGAGAAAGCGTTTCACGGCCTCCGGCGTCGGCGCATCCGGCGTGCCGAGGTTGGCGACGAGCACACCGAGCTTTCTGGCCGTGCCCTCCCGATGATCACGCTGATCCATGTTGACGGGCATGTTGCGCTGCCATTGCGGCTGCGCCTCCACGATACCGTAAAAAAAGCGGCCGGGAATCCAGTTCCCGGCCGCTTACATGGATATCCGTATTCTTAGAAGCTGACGCGCACGCCGACAGCGATGCTCGAAAGCTGACCGATGTCCTGATAATCGACAGCCAGCGCCCAGCGCTTGTTGAAGTGATAACGGGCGAGCACCTTTGTGCCAGTGTCGTCGGCGCCGCCACCGAAGTCCTGGTAGATCACACCGCCTTCGAGCTGGATGTGTTCGCCGATCTGGCCGCGCAATCCAGCGGCAACGAGGTAGCCGTCATCGTCGGCACTGCCCAGTCCGCTGATCTTGACTTCGGCCCTGCTCCAGCCCGCCCGACCGACGAGGTCGAGGTTGTCCGACAGCCCATAATGGCCGCCGAGTCCGATCGAGAGCTGATTAACCTCCAAGCTGCTGATTTCCTGCCTGGAATATTCGGTAAATGCGAAGAAGTTGTCGGCGAAGGCCAAGGAACCTCGCGTGGCGAAGCCATTGAGGTTGTCGCTAAAACCATCGACATCGGTCTCCATATAGCCGACCAGAAAGTATCAATAGCTCATGTCGTCCGCATGAGCCAGAACCGGCACGGCCGCAAGCAACAAGCTGGCAGTCACGAATTTCAAAGGACGCATAATTTGCTTTCCTACATAAATTAATGGGTTACACATACGTTTGGTCGCCCAGGAGTGGGGC
>JAQBHG010000083.1:0-10769 GCA_032127975.1 Steroidobacteraceae bacterium | reverse complement strand
GCCGCCGAACTGCCCGAAGCGATCCTTGGCGCCCGCGGTGAAGCCGAGAACGCCTTTGGCGACGGACGCTTGATGCTCGAGCGCTTTCTCGAGCGCCCGCGGCATGTCGAAGTGCAGGTCTTCGGCGACGCCCGCGGCGATTGCCTGCATCTTTTCGAGCGCGAATGCTCGGTCCAGCGCCGCTACCAGAAGATCATCGAGGAATCCCCTTCTCCGTTCATCGACGCGGAAACACGCGCCGCGATGACCGGGGCTGCCGTGCGTGCGGCCAGGGCGGCGGGTTACGTGAATGCAGGCACGGTCGAGTTCATCGTGAGCGCCGACGGCGAGTTCTACTTCATGGAAATGAACACGCGCCTGCAGGTCGAGCATCCGGTGACCGAGGCGGTGACGGGTCTCGACCTCGTCGAATGGCAGCTGCTCGTCGCCTCGGGTGAAAGGCTGCCATTTGCGCAGGATCAATTGCGCCAGCAGGGCCATGCCATCGAGGCTCGCATCTACAGCGAGGACCCTCGCCGCGGATTCCTGCCGTCCACGGGAAAAATTGAGCGCTTCGCCTGCCCGCCCCAAGATGCGCATTGGCGCGTCGATCGGGGTGTCGAGGATGGCGACGCCATCACGGTCTACTACGACCCGATGATCGCGAAAGTGATCGCGCGTGGCCCGGACCGCGACTCCGCGCTGGCGACGCTCAAGGATCGCCTCGCCCACACGGCAATCTTCGGGGTTGCGACCAACCTGCCATTGCTGCGCGAAATCGCGGCGCACCCGGAATTCGCCGCCGGCGACGTCGATACGGGTTTCGTGGATCGCGAACTCGAAGTACTGACGAAACCCACGCCACCCGCGCCCGAGTCGCTGCTGCTCGCGGCAAGTCTTGCGCTGGACGCTGCGGCACAGCTGGCGGCCGGCGCCGGCGATGGCTCGCCGTGGTCGCGCGGCGACGCCTGGCGGATGACAGGCTCCGGCCGGCTGGCAGGAGGCTTGCGTGCGCCGGCATTCCTGCAGTTGCGCGCATCGCGGCAGGGAAACCGGATCGATATCGGGACGACCAGCCCATCCCTGTCCGGGTGCGTGCTGGCCGAAGGCAGTGATCGCTACCGTGTCGATGCTGGCGCAGGCCCGCACGACATTGCATTGATCCGCCACGGCGCACGATTGCAGATCATCGGAGCGCGGACGGATGAAATTGCGCTGGCCGCTGCCTGGCCGTTCGAACGAACCGTCGAGGACGCCGATGCGCATCCGGCATCGCCATTGCCGGGCCGCGTCGTGGAGCTTCGCGTCAAAGCCGGCGATAGCGTCGCGCGCGGTGACGTGCTGGCGGTCGTCGAGGGCATGAAGATGCAGCACGCGATCAAGGCCGCTCGAGCAGGGCGTATCGCCAAGGTGCTCGTGCGGGCCGGCGAACTGGTCGACGCCGATACCGTGCTGTTTGACATAGAGTCCGCCTGAGCGGTCGGTTGTTTTGCGGCGCAAGACACGCTAACGTGTTGTCCCCGTTACATTGTCTGCACACTTGTTCGCAGTTGCAGTAAAGGGTCTCATGCAGCTTTCCAACAAAGTGATCGCCATCACCGGCGGCGGCCGCGGTCTGGGCCGGGCCATGGCACTCGCATTCGCGGCCGAGGGCGCGCAGATCGCGGCGCTCGACATCACTGCTGCGGATCTCGATGAGACCTGCGCGCAATGCACAGCTCTCGGCGTGCGCGCCAGGCCCTATCACACGGACGTCGCCGATGAATCGCAGGTCATCGCCAGCATGGAATCAATCGTTTCCGACTACGGCAAGCTGGACGTACTGATCAACAACGCCGGCGTGACACGCGATGCGCTGCTGGTCAAGGCGAAGGACGGGGAAATCCAGACGAAAATGACGCTTGCGCAATGGAACGCCGTGCTGAATGTCAATCTGACCGGCGTTTTCCTGTGTGCGCGCGAAGCAGCGGAACGCATGATCCGCCTCGGCAACGGCGGGCTGATCATCAATATTTCCTCCATCTCGCGTGAAGGCAATGCCGGACAGACGAACTACTCGGCCGCCAAGGCCGGCGTCGCGGCGATGACGGTCGTCTGGGCCAAGGAGCTGGCGCGACACGGCATCCGCAGCGTGGCCATCGCGCCCGGCTTCTGCGCGACCGAAATCCTGGCTGCGATGAAACCCGAGATCGTGGCGAAGGTCACAGAAGCCGTGCCATTGCGTCGGCTTGGCGATCCGGCGGAGATTGCCTCGACCGCTGTCTACATCGCCCGGAACGACTTTGTGAATGGCCGCGTGATCGAAATCGACGGTGGACTGCGTCTGTAGCATGCCTCAGGCCCCGGCGACCTCTGTAAACTGACGCCCGGGGGACACGAAAATGAAGCTGGATCAGGTCAAGGCCGTCATCAGCGGCGGGGCCTCGGGCCTCGGGCTTGCAACCGCAAGGCATCTGGTCGCCGCGGGTGGCAAGGTGACTCTCCTCGACGTGCAGGACCAGGCCGGCGAGACGGCAGCGGCCGCACTCGGCAAGGCTGCCCGCTACAGGGGCTGCGACGTCACCAGTGAATCGGCCGTGGAATCCGTTATCCGCGCAGCCGCGAACTGGATGGGTGGCCTGAACCTGGCCGTGTCCTGCGCCGGTGTCGCGACACCCGGCAAGCTCCTGGGCCGGGATGGACCCCTCTCCTCCAGCGTGTTCCAGCGCGTGCTGGCCATCAACACGGTCGGCACATTCCATGTCGATCGCGCGGCTGCTGCGCTGATGCAGAACAATGAGCCCGACGCAGACGGCGAGCGCGGCCTGTTGATCCACACGGCATCGGTCGCCGCCTATGAAGGCCAGATCGGCCAGGTCGCCTATGCCGCGTCGAAGGCGGCGGTCGTCGGAATGGTACTGCCGCTCGCGCGCGAACTTGCGCGCTTCGGCATCCGGGTGGTTGCGATTGCGCCCGGCCTGTTCCAGACGCCGATGATGGCGGGCCTGCCGCAGGAAGCGCAGGACTCGCTCGGCAAGCAGGTGCCGTATCCGCCGCGCCTCGGGCGGCCGGAGGAGTACGCGGAGCTCGTCGCTTCCATCTGCACGAATCACATGCTGAACGGCACCACGATCAGGCTCGATGGGGCCATCCGGATGGCACCGCGATGAAAATGGCATCGCACCGGAAGTGGAGCGGGCTCATTACGGCTTTCGTTCTGGCTGGATGTGTCAGTCAGCCGCTCACAACCCGTGAAGGACCCGCGCCGCCCGCCGGGATCAACATCCCGATCGAATACTACAAGCTCGGCAATGGCCTGAAGGTCGTGCTTGCGCAGGATGCGACCGCGCCCACGGTCACGGTCGGTGTGTATTACCGGATCGGATTTCGCGTCGAGCCGCGCGACCGCACCGGATTCGCACACCTGTTCGAACACCTGATGTTCCAGGGTTCGACCAATCTCGGCAAGATGGAATTCATCCGTCTGATCGAGGGCAACGGCGGGGTCCTGAATGGCTCGACGCGGCTCGATTACACGAACTACTACCAGCTCATGCCCGCGCACACGCTCGAGACAATCCTGTGGGCCGAAGCGGATCGCATGAGCGGGCTCGCGATCACCCGGGAAAACCTGGTGAACCAGCAGGGCGTCGTCAAGAACGAAGTCAATGACAACGTGCTGAACCAGCCCTACGGCGGCTTTCCGTGGCTGTCCATGCCGCAGCTTGCGAACGAGAACTGGTACAACGCCCACAATTTCTACGGCGACCTTGCGCACATCGACGCAGCGACACTCGAGGACGCGCGCGCATTCTTCGATGCCTACTACACGCCGAGCAATGCCGTATTGGTCGTCGCAGGCGATTTCGCGGCGGCGCAGGCCCATGCGTGGATAGAGAAATATTTCGCAGCGCTGCCGTCACGCGTGGCGACTGCACAGCCGGACATATCCGAACCGCCACAAACCGCCGGAAAGCGCAGGTCATACGTTGATCCGCTCGCGCCGCGCCCGGCCCTCGCCCTCGCCTGGCATGTGCCGGAACGCGGCACGCCAGAGCACTACGCTTTTGGCCTGCTGGACCAGATCCTGCTGCAGGGCGAGGACAGTGCCTTGTGGCAGAAACTGGTGCAGGAGCGCGGCTACAGCAGCGCTGTGAATGGCGGGATCAACCTGCTTGGCAACATGTTCAATTACGACGGCCCGATGCTGTGGACGCTGTACCTGGTCCACGATGCGGCAGCCGCGCCTGATGCGATCATCGCTGATGTCGACGCGGAGATTGCACGGTTGAAGGCTGCGCCGCCAACGCAGGCGGAGCTCGAGCGCGCGCTGACCAAGATCCGGGCGGATCTCTACGATCTTGCCGGATCCAGCACGCGCTTCGGGCTGGTGGACCTGCTGGCAGCGTTCGCACTTTTTGACGACGACCCGACGCGCGTCAACCGGATCGAATCGGAATTCCGTGCGATCAGGCCCTCGATGATTTCGGATGTCGCGCGACGTTACCTGCAGGACGGCAATAAGAGCGTGCTGATCGTCGAACCCGGCCACGCGCCTGCCGGAGAGCAGCCATGAGCCGGTTCACCTGCCTGGCGCTGGCACTGCTTGCATTTGCCGCTCAGGCGGAAAGCCGTGAACTACCGCCAGTACCGGGGCAGCCCCGCGATTTCACGCTGCCGGCGCGGGACACCGTGCGGCTCGCCAATGGCCTGTCGCTGACATTCATCGATTACGGGTCGGTGCCCAAGGTCACCGTGTTCGCAGTGGTCCGGACCGGCAATATCGACGAAGGCGAATCGACCTGGCTTGCCGATGTCGCGGTGGAAATGCTGAAGGAAGGAACGACCACGCGCTCCGCCGGCGACATCGCGCGAATGGCCGCCGGCATGGGCGGCGCGCTCAATGTCGGCGCCGGTGCCGAGCAGACTTCGGTCGGAATTTCCGTGCTGTCGGAGCATGCGGCGGCGGCCGCCGGGCTGGTTGCCGACGTGTTGCGCAACCCGCGCTTCCCGGAATCCGAACTCCCGCGCGTGATCGCCAATTTCGAGCGCAGCCTGAGTGTCGCGCGTTCGGAACCGGATTCCGTGGCTGGCGAGGCGCTGGCAAAGCTCGTTTATGGCGATCATCCGTTCGGGCATGTGCTGCCCGCGCCAGGGCAGCTCGAGAGCTACGACATCGCGGCCGTGCGCGGATTCTACCAGCGCAACTTCGGCGCCGGACGCACTCACATCTATGTCGCCGGACGCTATGATCGCGCCGCCCTCGAGGCCGCGCTTCGCCGGGCATTCGGGGACTGGCGCGAGGGTGCGCCAACGTCGGACATGCCGGCAAAGGCGAGCGACGTGCTGCAACTGCAGCTGATCGACCGCCCCGGCGCGCCGCAGTCATCGCTGCGCATGGCGGTGGCCGTGCCGGATCCTGCAACCGCGCTCTATTTCCCGACCACGCTCACGAACAGCCTGCTCGGCGGAACATTTACGTCTCGCATCACCAGCAACCTGCGCGAGGACAAGGGCTACAGCTATTCGCCTGATTCCTCGATCAGTGCGCGTCGCGGCGGTGCGCTTTGGGTCATGTCGGCGGAAATCACCGCCCAACACACGGCCGCGGCGATCACCGAGATCTTCCGCGAGATCGAGCGCCTGCAGCGCGAGCCACCTGCCGCCGACGAACTCGATGCAATCAAGCGCTACCGGGCGGGTCTGTTCGTGATCGGCAACTCTTCGCCGAATGGAGTGCTGGGCCAGCTCGCATTCATTGACCTGCACGGGCTGCCGCCGGAATTCCTGACGCATTGGGTCGCGAACATGTACGCGGTGACGCCGCAGCAAGTCACGCAAATTGCGCAGCGATTCATCCTGCCTGCGCGCATGACGATCGTCATCGTCGGTGACCTGAAAACGATTGCCGAAAGCGTTCGCGCGTTGCCGCAGTTGCAGGGGGCACGCATGCCATGACCGATCGCGACGTCATGGAATACAACGTCGTGATCGTCGGCGGCGGCCCTGCCGGTCTGGCCACTGCCATCCGCCTCAGGCAGTTGAAGCCCGGGCTGTCGGTTTGCGTGCTGGAAAAGGCCTCCGCGATCGGTGCGCACATGCTCTCGGGTTGCGTGATGGAACCCGCAGCACTCGACGCGCTGCTGCCGGAATGGCGCGAGACGCCGCCCGGCATCTGCGTGCCGGCGAAACGCGATGAGTTCTGGTACCTCACGCGCAAGTCGGGCATCCGCCTGCCGAATCCGCCGCAGATGCACAACCGCGGCAATTTCATCGTTTCACTGGGCCTGCTCGTGCCGTGGATGTCGCAACGCGCCGAGGCACTCGGCGTGGACGTGTTTCCGGGCTTTGCGGCGGCCGATGCGCTGATCGAGGAAGGCCGTGTCGCCGGCGTGCGCCTGGGCGACGTGGGGCTCGACAAGGAAGGAAGGTCGGGCCCGAATCACGCCCCTGGCGCCGATATCCGCGCCGCCACCACGATCCTTGCCGAGGGCTGCCGCGGCAGCATCACGAAGAAAGTCGTTTCGAAGCTGGAACTCGACGCCGGATGTTCGCCGCAGACCTACGGCCTCGGCTTCAAGGAGCTCTGGCAACTGCCGCCGGGGCGCGCCGAGCCCGGGCTCATCCAGCACACGATCGGCTGGCCTGTCGACAGCCACACCTATGGCGGCAGCTTCGTCTACCACCTGGACCAGGATCGCGTGTACGTCGGCTACGTGGTCGGACTCGATTACCAGGACCCGCGCTTTGCGCCGTTCGAGGCATTCCAGCAGTTCAAACATCACCCGCGCGTGCACCGGCTGCTGGAAGGCGGCGAACTCCTGTCCTACGGCGCTCGCACGATTGCCGCGGGCGGCTGGCAGTCACTGCCGCGCATGGATGCGCCCGGACTGATGCTCGTGGGCGATGCGGCGGGCACACTCAACGTGCCGAAGATCAAGGGCGTGCATCAGGCAATTCGTTGCGGCGTCCTGGCCGCGGAACATCTGGCCGCGCGCGGCGGGACCGAAGGCTTCGACGCGCGCTGGCGCGCCTCGGAGGGCGGCCGCGAACTGAAACGCGTGCGCAACTTCAAGCCGGGTTTCCATCGCGGCCTCTGGTTCGGCCTCGCCAATGCGGCATTCGAGACCCTCGTCGGCGGCCACAGCCCCTGGACGCTGTCGCACACGGAAAACCACCTGGCCCTGCGTCGCCTCGGCGACGGCGAAGCGACCGAGCGCCACTGGCACGAGCGCGACCTGCCGCCGCGCGACCGTGTCAGCGCCGTGTTCCACGCCGGCAATGTGCACGAAGAGAATCAGCCCGTGCACCTGAAGGTCGCCGACACGTCCATCTGCGCGACCCGCTGCATCACCGAGTTCGGAAATCCCTGCGAGCGCTTCTGCCCGGCCGGCGTTTACGAGATGGTGGATGACGGCAGGGGCGGCCGCCGGCTGCAGATCAACGCCGCGAACTGCGTGCATTGCAAGGCCTGCGACATCAAGGACCCCTACGGCATCATCACCTGGACCACGCCGGAGGGTGGGTCGGGCCCAAACTACCAGAATCTCTAGATGAGCGCCGAGCAACCGATCTGGACGCCCTCGCTGCTTCGCATTGCAGATGCAAACCTGAGCCGCTTCATGGCATGGGCGGCGGCGCGCGGCGCGCCGGCCGGCGACTATGCGGAATTCCATCGCTGGTCAGTCGAACAGCCTGCTGAGTTCTGGGAAAGGCTTTACGAGTTTGCGGACTGCGTCGGCACGCGCAGTGGCCCGGTGCTGGTGGACGGCGACCGGATGCCGGGCGCGCGCTGGTTTCCGGGGACGAGACTCAATTTCGCCGAGAACCTGCTGCGCGGCCCGGACCGCGAGCCGGCGCTGGTATTCCGGAACGAACGCGGCACGCGCCGCGAGATGAGCTGGCAGGACCTGCGCAGCGAAGTTGCGCGCATCGCCGACGGCCTGCGCGCCTCCGGCGTGGGCCCCGGCGACCGCGTCGCGGGCTTCCTGCCCAACATGCCCGAGGCGGTGACCGCGATGCTGGCAAGTGCGAGCATCGGTGCCGTCTGGACTTCGTGCTCACCGGACTTCGGGATCAATGGCGTGCTGGATCGCTTCGGCCAGGTCGCGCCGAAAGTGCTTTTCACGGCAGATGGCTATTTCTACGCCGGCAAGACCATCGACTCGCTCGCGCTCATCGCCGGCCTGCTCGCAAAACTCCCGTCCGTTTCGCGTGTCGTCGTCGTGCCCTATGTGAACGATGATCCCGTGATCGACGCTCTCGCTGATGCCGTGCCATTCGCCCGATTCGGACGCGACGCAGCGCCGCTTTCATTTGAGCAACTGCCTTTCGATCATCCGCTCTATGTACTCTATTCCTCCGGCACGACCGGCGTACCCAAGTGCATAGTGCACGGTGCGGGTGGCACGTTGTTGCAGCACCTGAAGGAGCACCTGCTGCACACCGACGTCAAGCCCGGCGACCGGTTGTTCTACTTCACGACCTGCGGCTGGATGATGTGGAACTGGCTGGCGAGCGGACTCGCCGCCGGAGCGACACTGATGCTCTACGACGGCTCGCCGCTGCACCCGGGGCCGGGCGTGCTGTGGGAGATGGCCGCCGACGAAGGCGTGACGATTTTCGGCACGAGCCCCAAGTATCTCGCGGCACTCGAGAAATCCGGCTACCGCCCGCGCGATCGACACAGCCTCGCGGTGCTGCGCACGATGCTCTCGACTGGATCCCCGCTCGCCCCTGAGCAATTCGATTTCGTCGCTGACGCGATCGGTCCCGACATCCAGCTGGCCTCGATCTCCGGCGGCACCGACATCGTTTCCTGCTTCGCACTCGGCAATCCGTTGCTGCCGGTCTATCGCGGCGAGTTGCAGTGCTGCGGCCTCGGCATGAAGGTCGAAGTCTGGAATGATCAGGGCCACGCGGTCACGGAAGAACGCGGCGAGCTGGTCTGCGCAGCGTCATTTCCCTCGATGCCGATCGGATTCTGGAACGATCCGGACGGCAGCCGTTATCACGCGGCCTACTTCGAGCGCTTCCCCGGCGTCTGGCATCACGGTGACTACGCGCAGTTGACGCCGCGCGGCGGCCTGGTGATTCTCGGTCGATCGGACGCCGTTCTGAATCCGGGCGGCGTGCGGATCGGGACCGCCGAGATCTACCGGCAGGTCGAGCAGCTCGACGAGGTGCTCGAAAGCGTTGTCGTCGGCCAGGACTGGCAGAACGATGTGCGCGTCGTGCTGTTCGTGCGCCTGCGCGAGGGCCTGGTTCTCGACGAGCCGCTCAAAAACCGCATTCGCCGCCAGATCCGCGCCAATACCACGCCACGGCACGTGCCGGCCGTGATCCTCCAGGTACCGGAAATCCCGCGCACCATCAGCGGCAAGGTCGTCGAACTCGCGGTACGCGAAACGATCCATGGTCGCCCGGTCAAGAACACGGATGCACTCGCCAACCCCGGAGCGCTCGCGCATTTCCGGAACCGCCCCGAACTCCAGGGTTAACGCTTGCCCGCAACCACACCGCTGACGGATCGGTGCCAGGCCTTGCTTGCCGCGCAGGGACATTCGCTCGACGATGCGCAACGCCAGGTAGTCGCACGCCTCGAGGATCTGCGGCGGCGGCTCATCGCGAGGCAATCGGGCCGCTCGCTGATCAACAAGGGCCTGGGTCTCCTGCCCGGCGCAGGCCGCACGCCGCTGCGCGGTCTCTGGCTTTGGGGTGGAGTCGGCCGCGGCAAGACATTCCTCGTGGACCAGTTTTTTGCCGGCCTGCCGTTCGCCGAGAAACGACGCGAGCACTTCCACCGCTTCATGCAGGAAGTGCACGCCGGACTGAGACGGCAAAGCAGCACGCCGTCGCCCCTGAAGCAGGTAGCGAGCGAGATCGCGGCGCAGGCGCGCCTGCTGTGCTTCGACGAGTTCGCGGTCAGCGACGTGGCGGACGCCATGATCCTCGCGTCATTGCTGCAGGAACTCCTCAAGAGCGGCGTGACGCTGGTGGGGACGCTGCTCTACATGCTCGCGCAGCCGATCTCGCGGACCGAACTGCTCCTCGGAAAATTCCTCGGTCTGACCGCGGCCCTCTGCGCTTCCCTCTGCGTCGGATTCGGAGTCAGCGCGATTCCTCTGGCGTGGAAGGCGGGTGGTATCGGAGCGGCCTCCTACCTCGGCCTCGTGGTGCTGTCGTGCGTTCTCGCCGTCGTGATGCTCGCCCTCGGTTTCTTGATCTCGGTCGTCTCCCGCAAGGGTGGGGTCGCTCTCGGATTGGGTCTGTTCGCGTGGTTGACCCTGGTGTTCCTCAGCGACCTCGGGCTGATGGCCGGGACGCTGGTGTTCCAGTTGCGGGTGGAGGAGTTGTTCGCACTCGCGATTCTGAACCCGCTGCAGGCTTTCAAGATGGCGGTCATCGTGGATCTGAACACGACCCTCGACGTTCTCGGCCCGGCGGGGATCTACGCGATGCAGACCTTCGGAGAGTCCTTGCGGTGGCTGCTGCTCGGGGTGCTCGCTCTCTGGGGTTTCGCGGCTCTCGGGGTCGCGACCGTGATCTTCCACCGGAGGGCACCGGTGTGATGCGCGAGGGTCGGTTCTACGCGATTGCGCTCCTCTGGCCACTCTTTGCGATCGGCTGCGGGCGCGAGCCTGACGGGGGCCCCCCCGAGATCCACTACGGGGACTCGGTGTGCGTCGAGTGCGACATGATCGTGAGCGATGAGCGTTTCGCGACCGCGCTCGTGGTCGAAGGGGCCCGCGGTCCCGAGCCGCGGATCTTCGACGACCTGGGGGATATGCTCCACTACGAGGTGAGGCACC
>JAQBHG010000082.1:0-27267 GCA_032127975.1 Steroidobacteraceae bacterium | reverse complement strand
TAGATCAGTCGCTGGTTCAGTGCGCCCAGGTCTTCATATCCGAGGCCGTAGCGCGCGAGCGTGCCGACCTTGAAGTTCTCGATCAGCACGTCGGCGCGTTCCGCCAGCCCACGTATCAGCTTCTGTCCCGCAGCCTTGGTGAAATCGATGGCCAGCGAATGTTTGCCACGGTTACTGGAGAGGTAATAGGCCGCCTCGCCGGTGTCGCGGCCCTCAGCATCCTTCATCCAGGGCGGGCCCCAGTGCCGCGTATCGTCGCCGGCGCCCGGCTTTTCCACTTTCCAGACCGTCGCGCCAAAATCGGCAAGACATTGCGTCGCCCAGGGACCGGCAAGGATGCGGCTGAGATCGAGAACCCTGATTCCGTGCAGCGGACCCATGCAATCAGGCCTGCTTCAGGCCCGTGAGATATTTCTGCGCAGCCTCGAGGCTAATGACTTCGGCGTACTTTGACTGCAGGTCGTAGAGATTTGCTTCGTGCGGTGCCGGGTGGCGGTCGCCGACCGCGTCGCGCACGACGAGCGGTATGAATCCGTGCTGACAGGCGTCGACCGCGGTTGCGCGTATGCAGCCGCTGGTCGAGACACCGGTGATCAACACCGTGTCGACACCAAGCGAAGTCAGCGTGGCGGCCAACGAAGTTCCGAAGAACGCACTCGCATATTGCTTGCTGATGACGGTCTCGCCACTGGCGGGCTCGAGGCCTTCGCCGAAAGCCGCGAGATCGGGATGCAGTCCCTGCTCGAAGCAGGATAGTGCAGGCAGTTTCCTGAAGAACACGCCGCCGTCCTTGCCACCGCGCTGGTAGACGACATTGGTATGAATCACGGGAATGCGCGCCGCGCGCGCGGCCGCGAGCAGGCTGCTGCAAGCTTCGCGTGCGGCATCGACGCCGGCGTAGAGCGGCGAGCCCTTCACGAGATAGGCGCGTACGAAGTCGACTACCAGCAGCGCCGGACGACGGCCCGGTTGCAGGTGATGCTCTGGAAGGCCAGGCTGTCCCGGATTCGACATCAATCGATGTCCGCGATCAACGTTTCAACGCGCCGCGGGCAGCGTGAACATGCGAGAACATAACGGAAGCGGCCCACTCGGCATCGCGCGCCTCGAGTGCGGAAACGATTTCGAGGTGATGCTGCGCACTCCTCTGCAGGTCCTCGGGCGTGTATTTCTGGAATGTCCTCATCATGAGGGGCGCCTCGATCAATCCGGCGAGCGCGCGCACCAGCCGCGGACTCGCGGAGGCTTCCTGCATGCGGCGGTGAAACAGGCTGTTCAACTCGCCGATGCGTTCAAGGTGCCCGGCGCCGCGCTCGACCGACTCGCGGTACTGCAATTCCGCGAGGCGCCGCATTTCGGCGATCTGCACGTCGGTCGCGCGAACGGTCGCGCGCCGCGCGCCATAGGATTCAAGCATTGCACGCAGGTCGAAGATCTCGTCGGAATCCGCTTCGTTCCAGGTGGTGACGACTGCGCCCAGATTCGGCGTGAACTCCACCAGCCCTTCCGCATCGAGGCGGCGCAGTGCCTCGCGCACGGGCGTGCGGCTGACGCCGACGGTCGTCGCAATTTCCTGCTCGGTCAGGCGCGCGCCGGCGAGATACCGTCCGTCGATGATGCCGGATCGCACGGTTTCGTACGCCCGATCGACCGCGCGCGATGCCTGAACTTCCGGCATCTTTCTATCTCGTTCCCTGCGCGAGGCTGGGACGCGCGCGCCTGACCGCGGAGAATCGCGGCGCTTCCGGCGGCGGCAGGCCTGTTTCGGACAGGCAACGTGACTTCAGCTCGTCGATATTCGCGAATCCGCGATCGAACAGCGGCGCCTTGCCGCGTTCGTTCGCCATCCGTGCCCGAAGTTCCGCAGTCGCTGCGCTGTCCACGCGATCATTCCGGATCACGACGCCATAGCGCCGGGCGCCGGCTTCGCTGACGAGTCCGGCCTCAACGTCGAACAGCACCAGCGCGGGATCGCGCTCGAACGGGTCGCCGCAGCCGCCACCGCCCCAGGTCTCGTACAGCAGGAGGTCACCGACCTCGACCTTGACGCGGTCGGTCTTCGATGGCAGCAGCTCCTCGCTGCCGTTCTTGCGCTGCAGGCGCTTGCGGCTGCGCGCGCCGGGCAGTCCACCATTGACGCCCCATGGGTAGGTCAACCAGCGGTCATCGTGGATGGAAATCTCGCCAGGCTCCAGGAAGTGGTAGCCGATCCGAATCCCGTTGCCGCCGCGGAATTTTCCGGGACCGCCGGAATCCGTGATCGTCTCATAGGTGTCAATGCGCAGCGGAAAGTAGCTCTCGAGGAATTCGTTCGGCACGTTGGTGAATGACGGCCACAGCGAGTGTCCGTCGGGACCGTCGCCAAATGGCTTGCCCGGGATGCCGCCGAATCCGATCTGGTAGAGCTGATACCACTCGCCGTCCTTGTTGTAGCCCGAGTACATGAAGTGGGGACTGTCAGAGAATCCCGCTGCGCACATGAACGCCGGGTTGCCCTGACCGAGCAGGCCGCCCAGCACGTCGAAGATGCGGCCGAGTGCGTGCGTCCGGCACGAGAGTGCAGCGGGCTTGAGCGGCTTCAGCAGCGTGCCCTCTGGAATGCGGACCTCCATCAGGTCGTAGAAGCCGTCGTTGAACAGGATCTGCGGGTCGAAGACCATGATCATGTAGACGCCGGCGAACATCTTGAACATTTCCTCGTTCAGCAGGAAGTTGATCGAGGAGATCGACTGTGAATCCGTGCCGGCGAAATCGAAAATGCACTTATCGCCCTCGCGCCACATCGTACAGGCGATCTTGTACGGGCCCATGTTCACGCCGTCATCGCAAACGTAGTCCTCGAAGTACTGTTTCGTTTCAGGGACAGTGCGCCGGATCAGCTCGCGCATCGCGCGCTTGTTGCGCTCGAGCATCGCGTCCATCGCCGAATAAAAAACGTCGTCGCCGAAACGGCGGCTGATCTCGACGCAGCGGATCGCTGCGGTGCGAAGCGCCGCGACGATCGCGTGGAAGTCGGAGAAATTCCAAGTCGGCAGCCGGCAGTTGTGCAGGATGACCTTGAGCAGGTCGTCCTGAAGCTGTCCGCGGCGGATGATCTTGACCGGCGGCACGGCAACGCCTTCTTCGAAGAAGGTGCGCGCGTCGGTCGGCAGCGAGCCCGGCACCTTGCCACCGACGTCGGTCATGTGACCGAACATCGCGGCCCAGGCGATCACACGGCCGTCCTTGAAGACCGGCATCAGCAGCAGCCAGTCGTTGATGTGGCTGATGGCGCCGTTGCAGGAATACGGATCGTTGGTCAGGAACACGTCGCCTTCCTCGACGGTTCCGTCGTAGCCCTGCATGAAGCCATGGATGAAGGAGCCGAACTGGCCGACCACCATCTTGCCTTCGAGATTCGCGATCAACGGAAACTCATCGTGCTGCTCGCGAATGCCCGGCGACATTGCGGTGCGGAACAGCACGGTGTCCATCTCGAAGCGCGCATTGCGCAATGCGCTCTCGATGATGTCGATCGTGACGCTGTCGACCTTGATCTTCCTGAAGGGCTTCTTGTTGCGTTCGATGATTGTTGCGGGCATGGCTTACCCTTTGTGGGAATCCGGATAGATCAGGATGTTGCCGAGGCGGTCAACGCGGCCCGTGTGCCTCGGCAGCACGACAGTCGTGGAATCCATCTCTATGACGATCGCCGGGCCGCGGATGCGGTTGCCGGCCTTGAGCTTCGCGCGGTCATAGACGGTGGCCTTGAGCTCCTTGCGGTCCATGTACACCGGCTGCTTGCCGATGGCCGCGGCCTTCGGATTGCGATCGCCGCGCGCAATGGCGGCCTGGCGGACCGAGATGCCGCGGCCCTGGACGACGGCGCGCAGCGCAACGAACTCATGTTCGAGCGGCAAGGCGAAGGTAAAGAGCCGCTTGTGCTCTTCGTCGAACGGCGCCGAGATCGCCTTCAGGCCGCGCTTCTTCAGGGCGCTGATGTCCACGTCGATCGTGAGCCGCAGGCCCTGGCCGTGATAGCGCACGTCAACCTGGTAGCTGCGCTTCATCTCGGCGAGCGGCACCTTCTCACGCTCCAGCGCCTTCGCCGCGGTGGCTGAGAGCTGCTCGAGGATCTTCGCGATCTCCTTGGGTGAAGTCTCGGAAAACTTGCGGATGTAGGTGCGCGCGGATTCGTCACGCAACGCGGTTGTCGCATCACCGAGTGCGCACAGCACGCCCGGGCCCGGCGGGATGATCGACGGCCAGGAGCCGAGCAGTATCGAGAGCGCGTTCGCATGCAGCGGACCTGCCCCTCCGAAGGCGATCAGGGCGTAGTCACGCGGATCGTGGCCCTGTTCGACGGACACGAGCCGGAGCGCGCCGACCATGTTCTCGTTGACGATGTCGTAGATGCCGAGCGCAGCGTCCGGCAGCGACTTTCCAAGCGCGGAAGCTATCTTGCCGACTGCCTGCTTCGACAGTTCAGGCTTTAGTTCCAGCTCGCCGCCAAGCCGCTGCATTTCCGGCAGGTAGCCCAGCACCACATTCGCATCGGTGACTGTCGGCTCGGTGCCGCCGCGTCCATAGGCCGCCGGCCCCGGGTCCGCACCCGCCGACTGCGGGCCGACGCGCAGCGCCTTCGTGAGATCGGGCACATGCGCAATCGAGCCGCCACCGGCGCCGACGCTGCGAACGTCGACCGAGGAGGCGCGCACGGTCACGTCGCCGACGGTGGTCTCACGCCGCAAACGCGGCACGCCGTTCATGATGAGCGCGACATCGGTCGAGGTTCCGCCGACATCCACGGTCAGCAGGTTTGGAAAGCCCGCCTGCAGCGCAACCCACAGCGCACCGGTGACGCCGCCGGCCGGGCCTGACATCAGCAGGTTCACCGGATACTCCTCGGCCGAGGCAGCCGAGGCGAGCCCGCCGTCGGAGCGCAGGATATGCAGCTTCACGCGCCCCGCCTTGGATGCGAGTTTGTCCTTCAGGTTTCTCACGTAGCGTTGTACGACCGGGCGTACGTAGGAGTTTGCGACGGTTGTGACCGTGCGTTCGTACTCCTGCATTTCCGGCACGACCTCGGAGGACAGCGAGACTGGAACGCCGGGCAGCACGGTGGTCGCGATCTCGCGGACGCGCCGCTCGTGTGCGTCATTCGCGAAGGCATTGATCAGCGAGACGGTCAGCGCCTCGATCTTCCCGGATTTCAGTTTCAGGAGATCGCCGCGCAGTGCCGCCTCGTCGAGTGCACGCACGACGTCGCCGCGTGCGCCGACGCGCTCGTCGGCCTCGATCGTGAGTTTCAGCGGCGCCATCGGCAGCGACTTGTTGTAGATGACCCAGCCGCCGAGGCCGCCCGGCACGAAGGAGCGTGCGATCTGCAGCACCTGGCGATAGCCCTTGGTCGTCACGAGCCCGACGCGCGCGCCCGAACTCGTCAGAACGGTGTTGGTCGCTACCGTCGTACCATGCATCACGTGTTCGATCGCCTTCGGATCGATGTCTGCCAGCTTGCAGATGCGCAATAGTCCACTCAGCACGCCGATGGACTGGTCCTCGGGGGTACTGGGGAGCTTGACACTCCAGGTCCTGCCGGTTTTCTCGTTGACGAGGAGTAGATCGGTGAATGTGCCGCCGACGTCGATACCCAGTCTGTAAGTCACGTCCGCTCCTTCGCTCCAGGAAATGAGCCTGCCTTCACCAGCATGCCGGGCACGTTCCGGCCGAATTGCTGCTGCAGCCAGCGGCTGGTGGCAATCGTCTCGTCGAGGTCCACACCCGTATCGATGCCCATGCGGCCAAGCATATAAAGGAGATCCTCGGTCGGAATGTTCCCGGTCGCCGCGGGTGCGAACGGGCAGCCGCCGATGCCGCCGATGCTCGCATCGATGACACTCGCACCGCCTTCGACTGCGGCGTATGCATTCGCGATGCCGGTATTGCGCGTGTTGTGGAAATGGCCGCGCAAGGCCATGCCGGGCAATGCGTCCTTCAGGCGCCGCAGGAGGTCCGTCACCTGGCTCGGCACGCCGACACCGATGGTGTCTGCGATCGCGATCTCGATCGGATCGCCGTCCGCCACTTCGCGTGCGATGGCGATGACTTTCTCCGGCAGGACCTCGCCGTCGAATGGGCAGCCGAAGGAACCGGAGATCGTGATCTGTGCGCGGATGCCAGCGGCTTGCGCAGCGGCGGCAATCTCGAGCCAGTCATCGATGGACTCGCGGGTCGTCACGCCCTGGTTGCGCTCGTTGAAGGCGTCAGTGGTCATGACGGCCATGCCGATCTCGTCGCAGCCCGCTGCGGCTGCGCGGTCGAAGCCGCGCCGGTTCAACACCAGCCCTACGTAATGCACGCCATCGCGCCGTGGCAGCGCCTTCAATACGTCCTCGGCGTCCGCCATCTGCGGAACGCGTTTCGGACTGACGAAGCTTGCGGCCTCGACGCGCCGTGTGCCGGCCGCAACGATGCGATTGATGAATTCGACCTTTGCGGCGGTCGGAAACACGCCCGGTTCGTTCTGTAGCCCGTCGCGCGGACCCACCTCGACGATTTCAATTTTCCTGGCAGGCATTACGATCGAATTGTATACACGAGCGGCGGGTAATCCCAGCATCGAGCGGCCAGTTGACCGCCGGGCGGCCGTGATTGTATACACAGCAGCATGGCGGACGAGAGTTTCAGGAACGGGCCGTTGTCCGATCTGCGTGTCATCGAGATGGGCACGCTGCTGGCCGGCCCGTTTTGCGGCCAGTTGCTGGGCGACCTGGGCGCCGAGGTCATCAAGGTCGAACCGCCGGGGCAGGGCGACCCGATGCGGGTGTGGGGCCGGCAGAAAGAGGGCGAGCCCTCGCTGTGGTGGCCCGTGGTCGGCCGCAACAAGAAGGCGATCACGCTCGACCTGCGCCAGGCCGAGGGCCAGCAGGTGCTGAAGGAACTTGTCGCGAAATCCGATTTCCTGGTCGAGAATTTCCGGCCGGGCACACTCGAGAAATGGGGCCTGGGCTGGGAACAACTTTCAGCGGTCAATCCACGCCTGATCATGGTCCGAGTGTCCGGATTCGGCCAGACCGGGCCCTATGCGCGTCGCGCGGGCTTTGGGGCGATCGGCGAAGCGATGGGCGGGCTGCGCTACGTGGTCGGCGACCCGTCAACGCCGCCGTCGCGGGTCGGCATCTCGATCGGTGATTCGCTGGCCGCAACCTTTGCCTGCATCGGTGCGCTCTCGGCGCTCAACTACCGCGAGCGCAGCGGCCGCGGCCAGGTGATTGACTCGGCGATCTACGAAGCCGTGCTCGGCATGATGGAATCGCTGATCACCGAGTACGACAAGACCGGTTACATCCGCGAGCGCACCGGCGCGATCCTGCCAAATGTTGCGCCATCCAATGTCTACCCGACGAAAGACGGCCTGGTGCTGATCGCCGCAAACCAGGACACCGTGTTCAGGCGCCTGTGCGAGGCAATGGGTCGCGCGGAGCTCGCCAGCGATCCGCATTACGACAGCCACCAGTCGCGCGGCACGAACCAGAAGGAACTCGACGAATTGATCGGGCGCTGGACCGCGAGCCAGGCGACGCGCGAGATCCTGGAGCTGATGGATCGCCAGGGCGTGCCGGCGGGGCAGATCTATCGCGCGCCGGAGATGCTGGAAGACCCGCAATTCACGGCGCGCGAAGCGATCGTCAGCGTTGCACACCCCGACTTCGGGCGAATCCGCATGCAGAATGTTGCGCCGCGTCTTTCGGAGACGCCGGGCAGGATCCGCGCGCCATCACCGGCGCTCGGACAGCACAACGATGAGACCTATCTCGAGCTGCTCGGCATGCCCCGCGAACGCTACGAGCGGCTCAAGGCCGCCAAGGTCATTTGAACGAGTAGCTGACGTCCAGTCCGTAGCTGCTGCCGGGCGAGTCGTGGATGAACGCACCGCCGAATTCCGGCGCCACGATCACTTCCTGCAGGTACTCCTTGTCGGCGATGTTGCGGCCCCAGGCCGTGGCGCTCCACTTCTCGCCGCGGAGCGTCAGCCGCGCGTTGATTACCTCATACGGATTGCGCTTCTGCTTGCCGTAGTTGCCCTGGCCGAAGCCAAACTGGGTCACCAGATTCGGTACCGTCTCGTTCTGCACCGGGTGGAACCAGGTTTCGCCGACGAAAATGCCATCTACGCGGGCGACCAGGTCCATGCCGGAACCGCCCATCGGGACGGTCAGCTCGGCGCCCAGGTTGCCGGTGTACTCCGGCGAGTACGGCAGCTTGTTGCCATTGGTATACGGCCGCCCGTTGTAGCGGTCGATCTTGCCGTCCGTGTATCCGAAACCGCCGAAGAGCGCGAGCGCATCGGTGGCGCGCCAGCGGAAGTCGATTTCGGCGCCCTTGATGGTGACTTCGTCTAGATTCGTCACGACCCTCAGCAGGCCGAATGGGCCGGCGAAGAAGTTGAAGAACTGCATGTCGTCGACCTTGGTCTGGTAGATCGCGCCGTTGATCGACAGTGTGCGATCCATGAAATTCGACTTGAAGCCGATCTCCGCGGCCTTCGACACCTCCTTCTTGTAGTCGTCATGGACGTCGGTGAGGCTGCGAACCGAAGTCGGGCCGCACGCGGGCGGACCGAGCGGCAGGGTGAAGCCAAATGTGGTATCGAAATCAGTGCTCGGCCCGAGGCACAAGTCCTGGCCGGGCAGGGCCGCATTGTTATAGAACTGATTCACCGTGGCTTCGCTGCCAGACGAGTTGAAGCCGCCGCTCCTGAACCCGTAGCCGTACGAGGCGTAGAACGAAAGCTCATCACTCGCCTTCCAGTTCAGCGACAGCTTCGGCTGCAATTGGCTGTACGTCTTGGACCGGCTCGGGATACCCGAGGTGGCAAAAGCCGGATTCGCCGTGTACGCGGGGTTGATGTAAGGGTTCGAGAAGAACGCGAACTCCGGCGTCTGCGCGCGTGCATTGGCGCCTGTCGGGACGTTGTTGTCGACGTCGCGCTTCTCGCTGTCATAGCGTAACGCCAGCGCGAGTTCGACGCCGTCGGAAATGTCGTAGGCAAGCTGCCCGAAGCCCGCATACACCTTGCTGTTGAAGGTGTCGTCGTACAGAAGATCGGTGGGGTTCGGTCCGCTGGTCGGCACGAACGCCTGGGTCAGGAAATTCTGCTGCAACGAGGCGCCGGTGTTGTCAGCGCCCTGGGACACCACCACGTGGCGCTCGATGTCGGCGAAATAGACCCCGGCCAGCCAGCGCAGCCGCTGATCGCCCGGCGAGGTCAGGCGCAACTCCAGGCTCGAATCTTCCTGGTCGCGTTGCTGATACTGGTAGCCACCGCAGGTCGTCGGCCCATACGGAGGCTGGAACGACGATGCATAGGGCGTAAACGACACGATCGTGCCCGGCGGGTTGCCGTAGTTGAACGGCGGCGGAAGCGGCGTGTCGACGAGCCGCGCGGCAAAGGACGCTGCGCATGAGGGCGTAAGCGCATAAAGGAAGAACGCGTCGCTCGCTCCGTCGGTGAGAAAGAAGTTGGTCTGGTCGTTGTACGCCAGCACGGCGGTCAGTTCTCCCACGCCAACATCCCAATTGCCCTTGATCGAGATGTTCTTGTTCTCCTGCTCGTTGCGGGGCTTGATGTTGTTTGTATAGAAGAAGCTGTGCTGGTTCGGATCCTCGTCGAAGGGCGGGGCGGCGAATATTGCTGCTGCCTCGGCAAAGGACACCGCAGCGTTGAAGTTGATGGCGCCGGATTTCACCTTCGAATACTTGGCCTTCACGTCGAAGCTGCCGCTGCCGGCTTCGAAGTTGAGGCGTCCCGAGGCGCCTGTTTCCTCGAAATAGTCGACGCAGTCGTCGCAATCGAGCAGCGTGTTATTCCACTGGCCGTCGGTGTTGTGCGTATAGACGGAGAGGCTGCCTTTCGCGGTGTCGCCGAGCGGCCCACTCATATAAAGGTTGCCCTTGTAGGTGTTGTTGCTGCCGTAGCCCGCGCCGACCTCGAATTCGGCCGTGTCGCCCGGCTTGCGCGTCGTGAGGATCATCGCGCCGGCCAGCGCATTGCGCCCATACAGGGCGCCCTGCGGGCCCTTCAGGATCTCGATCTGCGTGACATTGTTGAGTTCCTGGTTCAGCGCGTTGGGGTTGGTCTGCAGCACGCCGTCGATGACCAGTGCGAAGTTGGTCTCGGCGTCGCGGCCGGTGTTGATGCCGCGGATCACGACCTGCAGGTCGCCGGCCTCGGCTGTCTGCACCTGCGCAACGCTTGGCGTCAGCGCAATGAAATCAGCCGGTCGCTCGATGCCCGCCGACTTGATTTCCTGGTCGGTGAAAGCCTGGATGGTGACCGGGACATCCTCGATTTTCTCCGCGCGCTGCCGGGCGGTGACCACGACTTCGGGCAGTGCTGATTCGGCCTGCGGTTCGGCAGCGGCACCCGCGGCGGCCAGGATGCTCGCGACGGCAATGGCAATGGCGGGTGTGGTGGGCGTGAAGTGCTGCATGGTCTCCTCGCAGGGGGCAGGGCGACAACCCCGTTGTTGTATACAAAACAGGCGTCCGGATCATACTCTCAGGCTTAATGGAGCCGCAATATGAGGGAGTCGGAGGCGGATGGTATACAGGGTGATCATCCGGGCCCGGCTCGTGAGCCGCTACACTTGGCTCGTCTCATGACCGCACAGTCGATGTTCGAGAAGATCTGGCGAGCCCACGAGGTCGTGCCGGAATCGGGCGAATCTCCGGCGGTGCTGTATGTCGACCTGCACCTGATCCACGAAGTCACCTCGCCCCAGGCCTTCACGCTCCTGCGTTCGCGCGGCATATCCGTGCGCCGTCCCGACCGCACGCTGGCGACGCTCGATCATGCGACGCCGACCGACAGCCAGCAGATATTCGGCGGCGTGCCGATCCGGCTCGAATCGGCAGCCCGGCAGATCGCCGAGCTGGAGCGAAACGCGGCCGGGTCTGGTATCGAGCTGCTGGGGCTGCGCGACGAACGGCGCGGCATCGTGCACGTCATCGGTCCCGAGCTCGGCATGACCCAGCCGGGCATGACGATTGTCTGTGGTGACAGCCATACCAGCACGCATGGCGCCTTCGGCACGCTGGCCTTCGGTATCGGCACGACCGAGGTCGGGCATGTGCTCGCGACCCAATGCCTGCTGCAGCACAAGCCGAAAACGCTTGCCGTCGAAGTTCGCGGAAAGCTCTCCCGCGGCGTCGCCGCAAAGGATCTCGTGCTGGCGATCATCGGGCAGATCGGAGTGGCAGGCGGCAGTGGAAAAGTCATCGAGTATCGCGGGGAAACCATTCGCGCGTTTTCGATGGATGAACGCATGACCGTCTGCAACATGTCGATCGAGGCTGGCGCGAGGGCGGGCATGATTGCGCCGGACGAGACGACATTTGAGTACCTGCGCGGCCGGCCGCAGGCGCCATCAGGCGCGGATTGGGACCGGGCTCTCGCAACCTGGCGCCGGCTGGCGAGCGACAAGGACGCGAAATTCGATAGTGAAGTGAAGCTCGACGCCGCGGACGTCGAGCCGATGATCAGCTACGGCACCAATCCCGGCATGACGATACCGATTGGCGGCAACATACCCATGCGGGACGACGAGGCTTTCCTGAAGGCATTGCATTACATGGGCTTTGCACCGGGTGAGGCGCTCGCGGGCAAGGCGGTGGACGTGGTGTTCATCGGCAGTTGCACGAATTCGCGGTTGTCGGACCTGCGTGCGGCGGCCGACCTGTTGCGCGGCCGCAAGGTAGCCGGCGGCGTTCGCATGCTGGTCGTGCCGGGCTCGCAACAGGTCAAGCGCGCGGCCGAGGCCGAAGGCCTGCACGAAGTGTTCATCGGAGCCGGTGCGGAGTGGCGCGAATCCGGTTGTTCGATGTGCGTCGGCATCAACGGCGATACGGCCGCCGCAGGTCGCTACGTCGTCAGCACCAGCAACCGGAATTTCGAGGGACGCCAAGGCCAGGGCGCACGCTCGCTGCTCGCGAGCCCGGTGACCGCGGCGGCGGCGGCGATCACCGGCCGCATTACCGATCCACGCGAACTGATGGCCTGAGCCGGCCGGGATACTCAATCGTGCAAGCCATCCGTAGAATCCGCTCGCGAACGATCGTGCTGCCGGCGGCCAATGTCGACACCGACCAGGTCTTTCCGGCGCGCTTCCTGACCACGACCAGCCGCCAGGGACTCGGCCTGGCCTTGTTCGCGGACTGGCGCTTCGATGCGAGCGGCGGCTTGCGGCCCGAGTTCGTGCTGAACCGTCCAGAGTCTGCCGGTTGCTCCATCCTGGTCGCCGGCCGCAACTTTGGCGGTGGTTCGTCGCGCGAGCACGCCCCCTGGGCGCTTCTTGATTACGGCATCCGCGCGGTGATCAGCACTTCGATCGCCGACATCTTTTTCAACAATGCAGTGAAAAACGGATTGCTGCCGGTGATCGTCGACGAGGACACTCACCAATGGCTGTTGACGCATCCCGGCGCCGAGCTGGAGATCGATCTGGAGGCGATGACGGTGACATTGCCCGATGGCCGCCGAGCCGAATTCCCGATGGAAGCCTTCGCACGTCACTGCCTGCTGCACGGGGTCGACGAACTCGGGTACCTGATATCGTGCCTGCCGGCGATCGAAGCCCATGAAAGAGCCAACGCCCGGTAAAAGCGCGCATCATGTTGCCGCTTCGCGACATCAGACACGCACAAATGACCGGAAAATCGTTAAACTCACCCTGATATATGAGCAATTTCCGCATCATTGCCGCAGCGCTGCTGGTTGCAGTCCTCTGTTCAGCGCCGGCGCTGGCCGGGCGAATCCTCGGGCACTTCACCGACGGCGTTTACAAGAACCCGCAAAAGGTCTTTACGGTGCGCTCGCCGTTCCCGGGCGAGCCGGCGATCCTCGATGGCATCGAGCCGGCCAATAACGGCGCGGGCGCGGTGTCCTTCATCGATCAGTCTGGCGAGTTGCGCGGCATCCTTTACATGGACAATCGCGGCAGGCCGGCTGCGGACGTCAAGCCGGATGAGATGCGCGACTGGTTCCGCGAAACCGGCTTCCCGAGGTTTTTCAATGTAAGTCTGGCGAACGCGAAAATCCTGCGCGATGAACCCGGCGAAATTGCCGGCAACCCAGCGTGGATCGCGGTTGCATACCTGCCGGGGGGCTCACCGCTCGGAAAAATCGTCTATGGCAAGGACGAGCCCGTTCACAGCGACTCCTGGCGTGGCATGGCCGTCGTTGCCCACGACCAGCGTTTTTATCTGTTGATGACCGAACTGCGCGTCGAGGCTCTGGCTACCCCGGACTGGAATTACGACGCTGACGCGGCCGACTGGAATCAGTTCCTCCCGGAACTCGAGGACCTGTACCAGCGCATCAATTTCCTGAAGCAGTAGCTTCACCTGACAATCACGGAGACACAAACCATGTTGAGAACAAGGTCCAGTTCACTCGCGCTAGTGATTCCAGCCGCAATAGCGGTCCTGGCGCTCGCCGCCTGCGGCAACAAGACACCGCCGCCACCCTCCAGCGAAGACCCGGCCGTGCAGGCCCAGATCGACCAGGACACGGAGCTGAAGGCGAAGGAAGAAGAATTGGCGCGCAAGGAGGCCGAGCTTGCGCTGAGGGAGCGCGAACAGGATCTCGCGCGCCGCGAAGCCGATCTTGCCAAGGCGAAGACATCCACGAAACCGAAGACTGCCGCTGCGCCTGCGTCAACGGCCGCCGCTACGCCGAAGCCGGTGGCATCCGGTCCGCGCAAGTACACGGTACCGGCGGGCACGTCACTCTCGGTTCAGTTGCCGGCTACCATCACGACCAAGACCGCAAAGGTCGGCGATCGCATTGCGGCCAACCTGTCGAATGATCTCGTCGTCGACGGCAAGGTCATTGCCAGGGCGGGCGCGCTGCTGCAGGGTTCCGTGACCGAAGTCGTTTCAGGCAGCCACAAGATTGGCGGCACGCCTTCCCTGAGTCTCGCATTCGACAACCTGGTGCTCGCCGACGGCAGCGATACGCTTGTCTCCGGGCGGATCACCCAGGTAGCCGCGAAGAGCGACACCGGGCGCGATGCCGCGAAGATTGCGGGCGGCGCGGCCGCCGGCGCGATCATTGGTCACCAGGTGGATGGCAGCAAGGGCAAGATCATCGGCGGCCTGCTGGGTGCTGCCGCTGGTGCCGCTGCCGCGAAGAACACCGGCACCGAAGTCGAGCTGCCGGCCGGCACCGTCATCGGCTTCACGCTCGATTCGCCGGTGAACGTGGAGATGTAACAGGCTCGATGCGGCGCTAGTCGCCGTCGCGGCGTTTGTTCCTGTACATCGCCGCGTCGGCGCTGGCGAGCAGCGCGTCGAGGTTCTGATTCAGGGCCGGATCGGAAATTGCCATGCCGACGCTGAATTTCAGCCGGCGGGCAATGGCATCTTCGCGCTTCGCCTGCGCGACCTGGCCGACCAGGCGCGCCACGAACGCTCTCGCGCCCTCGATGTTCGCGCTATGAATCAACACGCAGAACTCGTCGCCGCCGGTGCGGCCCAAGGCATCGGCCTCGCGGCAGGTCAGTAGCAGGCAGCGGGCGAACACGGCGAGCGCCTTGTCACCGGCCTCGTGACCAAGCTCATCGTTGATCTGCTTGAAACCATTCAGGTCGAACAGCAGCACGACCACGCTGTGACCCGAACGGTTTGCGGTCGCCAGGCTCAGCTTGGCAATCTGATGGAATCCTCGCCGGTTCTGGATCCGGGTAAGTTCGTCGGTGGTCGCGAGCTCGACGGACTGCAACTGGTGCTCGGCAAGCAGGGCGAGGTCGCGCAGCATTTCACGATCGGCACCCGGGAATTGGCGCGGCTTGGAATCGATGATGCAAAGCGTTCCGATGCGGTGACCGGACTTGGATTTGAGCGGACAGCCGGCGTAAAAACGAATGTGGGGATTCTCGGAGACCAGCGGGTTGTCGTGGAAGCGCGGGTCAGAGAGGGCATCCTCGACCACAAACACTTCGTGCTGGAGAATTGCATGGCCGCAAAAAGAAATGTTGCGCGGGGTCTCGTTGGCCGCGAGCCCCTGGCGTGACTTGAACCACTGGCGATCCTGGTCGACGAGGGAGACCAGTGCTATCGGCACGCCAAAAACCCTGCTCGCCACTCGGGTGATGTTATCCAGCTTTTCGTCACCCGGCGTGTCCAGCAGCTGCATCTGTTGCAGCGCGCGGAGTCTCTGGGTCTCATCATCAGGTTTGAGGGGTTCTTCCATTGGTCTGCATCTAAGTGAGCAGGTCCGTCAGCCGATCTCGGCCTGGAATTGCGCGCGGGCGGCCGCGAACCGGTTGCGGGCAGCATCGAGCAGCTCAGCTACCGCAGCGGCCTGCTGCTGCAAGGCAGAATCCTCCATGGCGATCGCAATCGCCTGAAGCCGGATGGCGCCCATGTTGGCGCTTGCGCCGACCAGCGTATGTGCCGCCCGCTGCACCAGCGCCAGGTCCTGGTGCTCAAGGCCCGCCGTGATGTCGGCAAGCACGTGCTCGACGCTTTCGACGAAGGTCTTCACCAGCCCGCGAGCCAGCTCCGCATCTCCGCCCGTCACTTCGCGGAATCTTGCCATCGAGACATCCGACGGCGTTTCCGCATTGGCGGCGGCAGGTTTCACGTGATGTCGCCCGACCGGGGCCGCTCCCGAGGGAGCATAGCGATCCAGCATTGCAGCCAGCTGTTCGCGATCGATGGGCTTCGGCAGCGCGTCATCCATGCCATTCGCCTTGCACTCGTCAAGCTGGTGCTTCATTGCGTTCGCCGTCAGCGCGATGATCGGCGTGCGCCGCCCGCGCTCGCTTTCGCGTATGCGGCGCGTGGCTTCGAGCCCGTCCATGACCGGCATCTGCACGTCCATCAGCACGATATCGAAGCGCCGTGACTCCAGTGCCGCAAGCGCCTCGCGGCCGTCGGCAGCCATGGTCACCTCGCATCCCGCGCGCTCGAGATAGAGCTGCGCGACGCGCTGGTTGGTCGGGTTGTCCTCGACCAGCAGCACTGAGCGTGGCTGGCGGTGCTGCTCCTCGACGATCACGTCGCGCGTGACGATGGCGCGCAGCCGCTGCGTGAAATCCAGCGCATCGTGCGACAGCACACGTTCCACGGCCGCCAGCAGTTCGGCGCGGCGCACCGGCTTCGAAAGCTGGCCGGCAAAGCCGAGTTCGCGCAGTTCCTGGCGGCTCGAGCGATCGTCGATCGAGCTGTACAGCACCAGGCGCACGTCCGCGATGGCTTCGATCTTGCGGATGCGGCGCGCGAGCTCTAGGCCGTCGATCCCGGGCATGTGGTGATCGGTCAGCACGACCTGGTAAGGATTGCCGGATTCCACGGCGCGTTGCAGGACCGTGAGCGCATCGATGCCGCTGTCGGCAACTTCGACCTCGAAGTTGGCGTTCTTCAATTGTTCCGCGAGCACACGCCGGTTGGTTTCGTTGTCGTCGACGACGAGCACCCGCCTGTCCACCGCCTGCACCGGCTCGCGCGTCGCTGCGGGAACCTCGCGCATGCACGGTTCCAGTCGCGCGCTGAACCAGAATTTCGATCCCTTGCCCAGCGTGCTCTTCACGCCGACATTGCCGTCCATCAGTTCCGCAAGCCGCTTGACGATCGATAGCCCGAGGCCGGTTCCGCCGTATTGCCGGGCGGTCGAGGCATCGGCCTGCATGAATGGCTGGAACAGCCGCGGGATCAGGTCTTCAGCAAGCCCGACGCCGGTATCCTGCACCTCGAAGCGGACCACGATGGCGGCGCCCAGGGCGCGCTCTTTCGTCACGCGGATCACGACCTCGCCGTGGGGCGTGAACTTGATGGCATTTGACACGAGATTGGTCAGCGCCTGCCGGATGCGGGCAGGATCGCCCAGTACCCGCTCGGGCAGGTCGAGCGCAACGTCCACGATCAGTTCCAGGTTCTTGGCCGCGGCCTGGATCGCCACGTTGCTCGCGACCTCCTCGACGTGGGCGCGCAGGTCCATCTCGACGCGCTCGAGTTCAAGCTTACCGGCCTCGATCTTCGAGTAATCGAGCAGGTCGTTGATCACCGCAAGCAGTGAATCGGCGCTGGAGCGGATGATGTTCGCATACTCGCGCTGGCGGCGATCCAGCTCCGTGTCCAGCAGCAGGGTCGTCATGCCGATGACGCCATTCATGGGCGTGCGAATCTCGTGACTGACATTGGAGAGAAACTCGCTACGCGTACGGCTGGCGGATTCCGCCTGGCGCAGCGCCTTGGCCAGCGCCGAGCGCTGATCCTGGAGGGCCCTCTCAAGCTGCTCAATCCGTTGTTGCGGGTCTTCGCTCATCGAGTATTCTTTACGCCAGTGGGCCAGTCATGACCGCCGATTCTAACGCACCACGACGCATTCTGATCGTCGAGGATGACGTGCACATGGCCTATTTGCTCGGCTATCTGGCTGAGCGGGAGCGATTCACGGTCGAAACCATTGCCGATGGTCGCAAAGCGGTGGAGCGTATCGATGCCGGACCGGCCGTGGACATGGTCCTGCTCGACGTGATGCTGCCGTACACGGATGGATTCGAATTGCTGGCGCGCATGCGGGCAAATCCCGTCTGGAAGGACGTGCCAGTCATCATCCTGACGTCCAAGACCCGGGAGCACGATGCCGTACGAGCGATGAGCCTGGGTGCCGATGACTACCTGACCAAGCCCTTCAGCCCGCCGGAACTGGTGGCGCGGATCCGCAGGCGGTTGCGCCCGGTGCCGGTTGCTCCCAAGCGCCCCAGGGGCGGCAAGAAACAATCGCCATGAGCGGGATGCTGCATCGTCGGGTACTTGCATGCCTGTGCCTGACTGCCGCCGTAACTTCGGCGCAGGCCTGCAGCGAAGCCGGGCGGGAACTCCTCATGCAAAGTCCCGGCAATACCGATGCGCGCTATGTTCTCGCACGCTCCTGCGCAGCGGCCGGGCGTCATGGAGAGGCGCTGGCGCAGTACGACTTGCTGCTCGCACGCGACCCAGAAAATTCCGACTGGCTGCTCGGCAAGGCGCAATCGCTCATCGCGCTGCAACGCCCTGCTGAGGCACTACCGCTCCTTGAGCGAGGACGTAGCATTGCGCCTGCTTATGAAGACATCTGGCGCAGCAACGCTACGGCGCTCGAAATGCTCGAGGATTACGAGCGCGCCGATTTGTTGCTCGCAGAAGCCGGGCGTGCCTTTCCGCAGTCCGGCTGGCCTGGCGCGAAACGAATTGCACTCGCGGAACAGAGGCTGCAGCGTCGGGGCACGCGTATATCGCTCGCTGCAAGCCATGAGAATCTGTCGGGTGGCCGCGATCCCTGGCAGGCGGTCACGCTTGGTGTGGACAAGCCGCTCGATGACCGTCGCCGGGTCCTCGGCGGCATACATATGGAGGAGCGATTCAACGCTCGCGATGGGCAGTTTTCGTTTGGCTATGTGGACAGGGTGTCGAAGGACTGGTCTTTCATCGTCTCCGGCGATCTCGCTCCCAGCGCCGAGGTGCTGCCGGAATGGAGTTTCGTCGCGGAAGCCGGCCGCGCCTTGCCGGGTGCCCGCAGCATCGGCCTTCGCGCGCGCCATGCAAGTTACTCGACGGTGGATGTCGACTCGCTTGCCGCCATCATCGAGCAGTACGCCGCGCAATTCCGTGTTGCCTACACGCTGACCGGCGCCCGGCCCTCGGGGCTCGGAACCAGCTTCGGCCATTCCCTGCGCATCGCGCACGACTACGGCATGTCCAGCCACGTGACGCTTGCGCTGGGCTACGGCGAGGAAGCCGAGACCGTGGCGCCCGGTGTCGTGCTGGTGACACGCAACCGGAGCATCGGCGTCAACGGCGTCCATTGGCGCAATGCTTCCTGGGGCTACTCCTGGGAAGCCGGATGGTACGAACAGGGCGATCTCTACAACCGGATGCGGATCAGCCTTGGACTTCAACACCGGTTCTGACCTCGTCGTCACGCTGGCGTGGCGCAGCGCCCAGGTTGCCGCGGCCGCGGCTGCGCTGATGCTTGCAATCGCGCTGATCGTGCGCCGTTACCTGCAGTGGCAGGATCGCGTCCAGGCTCGAGTTGCCGCCACATGGCGGCCGCTGCTGACGCAGATCGCGATCGAGGAGCAGGGCTCGCCCGAGTTGCCACGACTGCGCGCCCGGCATGTGCCATTCCTGCTGGAAGAATGGAATGCGCTGCATGACGCCGTGCGCGGTGAGTCAACCGCCAGGCTCAACGAAACTGCGCTGCGGCTCGGCCTCGACGAAACCGCACGTCACCTGATGAACTCGCGGGAGGTCGGCAAGCAGATCCTGGCGATCCGCACGCTCGGCCACCTGCGCGATCCGACGGCCTGGAAGTCGCTGCAGGAGCAGCTGGTTTCGGCAAATGCACTGGTGTCCTTCTACTCGGCCGCGGCGCTGGTGCAGATCGACGCGCAGCGCGCAATGCCCGGCATTATGCTGCAGGTGGCCGAGCGCGAGAGCTGGCCCGGCGAGGCGATGTCGAGGCTGCTGGTCGATGCGGGCGCCGACGTGGCGCGCGAGCCGATTCGCGCGCTGATGCTTTCGCTGGAACCCGCGAAGGTTCCGCCGCTGCTGCCATGGCTCTCCCACGTGGATGCGGTGCTCGGCGGCGAAGTCGCGACCGAACTGTTGCGTCGCCACGCGGGCGACGATCACATCGTCGCCGCCGCGCTGCTCGTGCTGCTGGAGCCCGTAATGTTGCCGGAAGTGCGGCACTACGCGACTTCTCCTGAGGCTCACGTCCGCGAGAATCTCGCGATTGCGATCGGCAACCTGGGCGACCTCGACGAGATGGCACTGCTGATGCAGTTGATGGGCGATCGTGTCTGGTGGGTCCGTTACCGTGCCGCGCAGGCGCTCCTGAAACTCCGGGGCATGACTTCGCAATTGCTGGAAACGGTGCCCGGGCGACTTACGGATCCGTATGCGCAGGACATGCTGAAACACGTGCGGGCCGAGGCGGCGCTCGGATGAGCCTGCGCGCGGCACTCGAGGGCGTGCAGTGGCTGTTTCTCGGTTACTTCATCGTCCTGAACAGCATTTACCTGGGGCTTGCATTCGTGGCGCTCTTTGGCCTGCGCCGTTACATGAGGGGTATCAGTGTTGCCGAGCGCGTGTACTCGCACCTGCAGATGCCGATCTCGCTGGTCGTGCCCGCTTACAACGAGGCAGCAACTATCGCAACCTCCATCCGCGCGTTGCTGCAGCTGCGCTACCAGCACTTCGAGGTCATCATCGTCAACGACGGCTCGAAGGACGACACGCTCGCCGTCATCGAGCGCGAGTTCAGGCTGCAACCGTTCCCCGAAGCCTACCGGGTGCAGATCAAGACCAAGCCGGTGCGTGGTGTCTATCGGTCGCTGACGCATCCCAACCTGCGTGTCATCGACAAGGAAAATGGCGGCGGCAAGGCGGATGCCACGAATGCCGGCATCAACGCGGCACGCTATCCCATCTTCTATTGCGGCGACGCCGACTCGGTGCTCGACCCGCACAGCATGGAACACGTCGTGCGGCCATTCCTCGAGGACCCGCGCACCGTAGCCTGCGGCGGCACCGTGCGGATCATCAACGGCTGCAAGGTGCACGGCGGCGTGCTGGAAAAGGTCGGGCTGCCGCGCAATCCGCTGGCGCTGGTGCAGGTGGTCGAGTACCTGCGGGCATTCCTTGGCGGGCGACTCGGCTGGAGCGCGATCAACGGCATGCTGATCGTTTCCGGCGCATTCGGCGTCTTCCATCGCGACACTGTGGTCGCGGCCGGTGGATTCCGCGCCGACGTGATCGGTGAGGACATGGAAATGACCGTTCGGCTGCATCGCAAACTGAGTGAGCGCAGTGTGCGTTATCGCGTGGCGTTCATTCCCGATCCCGTGTGCTGGACCGACGCGCCGGAGGACATGGCCACGCTTGCCAAGCAGCGCAAGCGCTGGCATCGCGGGCTGGCAGAAAGTCTGTGGGAAAACCGCAAGCTTTGCTTTGCAAAGAACAGCGGCTCCGCGGGCTGGGTCGCATTCCCGTTCTTCGTGGTGTTCGAACTGTTGAGTCCAGTCATCGAGGTGGGCGGGTTCCTGGTCATGGGCCTGGCGTTCGCGCTCGGCATGATGACCGGCACGTCATTCCTGGCATTCGTCGCGGCGGCATTCGCACTGGGCGTAATGCTCTCGACCACGGCCCTGCTGCTCGAGGAACTTTCGTTCCACACCTATCCTAAGGCGCGTCATGTGCTGGCGCTCTTTGTGGTCGCCATCCTCGAGAACTTCGGTTACCGGCAGGTCATGTCGGTGTGGAAACTGCAGGCGCTCTACGGCTGGCTCACCGGCCAGCGCATCCTGTGGGGCGACATGAAACGCAAGGCCGACTGGCAGCAGTGACCGTCAGCCGCGGCGCCAGCGGCTCCGCGCCCAGGCGAAAATCCCCGGCGAAATCGAGAGCAGCACGATCAACACGATCACGATGCTCAGGTTCTGCCTGACCCACGGGATATTGCCGAAGAAATAGCCCGCGAGGCACAACGAGACGACCCATAGCAACGCGGCCACGACGCAATAGGCCAGGTATCGCAGGTAGGGCATCGCGCCGATGCCCGCGACGAATGGCGCGTAGGTGCGGATGATCGGGATGAAGCGCGCCAGGATGATGGTCTTGCCGCCATGGCGATCGTAGAAATCGTGGGCGCGCGCGAGGTGCGCCGGGTTGAACCAGCGCGAGCGTTCGTAGTGGAAAACCTTCGGCCCGACCAGCCGCCCGACGCCGTAATTGACGTTATCCCCGGTCAGCGCCGCCGCGATCAGCACGATGATGAGCGTAGTAATGTCCATGTCGCCGGCCGCGGCCAGCGTTCCGCTGACAAACAGCAGCGAATCTCCCGGCAGGAACGGCCAGACCACAAGGCCGGTCTCGATGAACACGATCAGGAACAGGATTGCGTAAATGCCGGTGTGGTACTCCGCGACCAGTGCCTGCAGGTACACGTCGAGGTGCATCGCGATGTCGAACGCCGAGGCGAGCAGGTCCATCAGCGGATTCTACCGAATCCGCGGACATCCGGCTGCGCGGCCGGATTCGCTCAAGTCAGGGCGTCGGATCTCCCCAGACCGGCGACCACTGCGTCAGCGGCTGATCCAGCACCAGTGATGCGGTACCGCCGGAGGTACTGATCAGGAAAAGATTGTAATCGCCGGTGGAGTCCACCCTGGCGACAGCCAGCAGATTGCCGCCCGGCCACCAGGCCGGGTGAATGAGGTCGTCAGTCGAGGCGCTGATGGCCAGCGCATGCAGGTCCGTACCGTCCGCATTCATGATCATGATCTCGGTGTCGATGTGCGCGCCGCCGCCGGTCTGCACGCTCTCGAATGCGATCTTCGTGCTGTCCGCTGACCACGTTGGATGGAATTCATCCGTGGATGGCCTGTTGGTCAACCGAACGTCACTTGCGCCGTCGATGCCCATCACGTGAACTTCGAGATCCTGCGCGCCGTCGCAATTCGTCACGTATGCGATCTTCGTGCCGTCGGGTGACCAGGCGGGATCGCTGTCGAAGCAGGTATTGCGCGTCAACTGCCTCGGGTCATTGCCATTGGGCCTGATCTTGAAGATTTCCATGTCGCCATCCTGATCGGTGGCATAGGCGATCTGGTTTCCGCCCGGCTCCCAGCTCGGCAGGCGGTCCATGTGCGGGCCGCTGGTGATCTGGGACACATTGCTGCCATCGGCGTTCATCACGTAAAGATCGAAATCCCCCGTCCGGTTTGACGCGAACGCAATTTTCCTCTCGTGCTGGTTCCAGTCGGCATCCATGTCATCGCCTGGGCTCTGCGTCAGGTTGACGGGCGTACTCGATGCCGTGCCGTGATCCAGCACCACGTCCCAGATCTCGAAGCCGGCGGGCTGGGTATTGTTCTGGCCCTCGTAAATGACATGGCCCTTGGCGTTTGGGCCGCCGCAGGCAATGCAGGAAGTGGCCGCACAAAGCAGGATCAGGCCGCGGATATTCATTTCAACGCCCCTCCGATTGAACTCATCAGACCGGCCGGATCGTACACCCGGTGGCAGCCTAGGCAAACACGATCAGGCACCACAGCAAGGCGCACAGGCCGGTTAGCAGCGCGGCAAGAAATGACAGCAGGATCGGACGCCAGCCGGCCTCGCGCAGATGCGAGACGGTGACGCCGAGTCCGACCGCGGCCATGCCACAGAGCAACAACCACTCGGAAGCCAGGTTCGCGAAAGCCAGGAATTGCCGCCACTGCGGCAGCCAGTCTGCCGATTCGCCGCTCGCGCCATCGCCCAGCGTGCGCAGCACGACAAAGCCGATGAAGAACAGCACGAATGAAGGCACGGCCTTGCGGCGCAGACCCTGCGGCAGCTGCGCCGGCTGCCCGGCATCGCCGCGCGCGCCTAACCAGGCGGCCAGCGGCACCAGCAACAAGAGCCCGAGCGTGCGCAGGAACTTCGTGAGCCCGGCGATCGGCACGGCCTCGGGCGCGCCGAACTGCTGCGCATATATCAGTGCCGCGCCCACGACCTGCGAGGTGTCGTGGATCGAGGCACCGAAGAACATGCCGGCCGTAACCGGAGAGTCAAACAGGGCCCCGGCGAGCCACGGGTAGCCGATCATCGCCATCGAGCCGAACAGCACGACACAGGTGAGCGCGATTCCGATGTCGGCTTTGCGCGCATGCAGCAGCGGCGCGACCGCGATGATCGCGGTGCAGCCGCAGATCGCGGTTCCCGCTGCCAGCAACTGGCGCATCACCGGCGCGACCCCGAGCAGGCGGCCGATGCCGATCGCCGCAGTGAGCGCAACGGCGACACAGGACAGCACGACGGGAACCGCCATCAGGCTGACGTCGCCGAGCACGGCGAGCGTCAGGCGCAGCCCGATCAGCGCAATACCGGCGCGCAGCAACGCCTGACCCGCAAATTCTAGGCCGCGCTCCGCCCAGGCGCCGACGCCCAGGAGATTGCGCCACAGCACACCGAGCACGATCGCGCAGAGCACGGCGCTGACGGCACCGCCGGTCGCGTATGAGGCAACTTTCGCGACGACGGCGAGTGCCGCCGCGAATGCGAGACCGGGAAGAGTCGCCTGTATGATTTCGCCGCGCGTCACGGGCTAACGCAAGGATTTCATCAGTTCGTCGGGATCGTAGACCTTGCCGTCCTTGATGACGCGATAGATGCGGCCGAGATTTCCGGAATCCGCCAGCGGATCGGCATCGAGAATCACGAGATCGGCCAGCCGTCCCGGTGCGATCAGGCCAAGATCATCGGGCTTGCCGAGCACCAGCGCGCCATTGGTCGTGGCGCTTCGCAGGACTTCGAGCGGTGTCAGGCCGGATTCCTGCATCAGGCGCATTTCGCGCAGGATCGAGGGTCCGTGCAATGTGCCGATGTTGCCGGCGTCGGTGCCCATCACGATCGTGATGCCCGCATCCAGCAGCTTGCGAAGATTCTGCATGGCCACAGCCGGCGCCGGCGGCGGATTGGTTTCCTGCATCAGCTTCGCCACCCGTGGGGGCCGCTGGTCCGCCGGAATGTCATTGAGGTCGTCCATCGCCGCGAGAATCTCCGGGTCGGCACGGCGCTGCTCTTCGGGCGTGGCACGCCACTGGTTCGACAGCGCGAGCGGGTAACCCTGCATGACAAAGAATGTCGGGCAGTAGATCACCTTGTTGCGGCGCGCGAGTGCGATGAATTCCTCGTCCACAGGCGCATCGAACACCGAATGCACCAGGTAATCGGCGCCGGCGCGCAGCGCGGCCTTGGCGACGATGAGTTCCGTTGCGTGGACCGCGAGCTTCTTGCCCGCTGCATGAGCGGCATCGCCTGCGGCCTTGACGATTGCTTCCTGCGCGGCAAGGTCATCGCCCGGCTGGTGGATGAACCACACCTTGACGTAATCCGCATCGCGCTCCAGCACTCGCTTCACCAGCGCAAGGCCTGCCTCTACTGAATCGATGCGGATGATCGGCGGATCGCCGAGATCCAGTTGCGGCCGTGCCACCATGGAGATGAGCGGGCCGGCAACCGCCATGCGTGGCGCGGCAGCGGTCGCGGCCGCCCTGTCGCGCACCTCGAAATTCCAGAATGGCCCGCCGATGTCCACCACGCCAGTCACGCCATTCGCGAGCCAGACCTTGAAGGTGGCATCGAGCCGCGCCTGGTTGCGCGCGGTTTCCTCGGCGTAGGGCACGATGGCATTGAAGTCCGCGACATCCGGTCGCGTGTAAAGATTGCCGGACTGGAAGAAATGCACGTGCGCATCGACCAGGCCCGGCACCACGTAGCGGCCGCGGCCATCGATGACCGTAGCGCCCTGGGTCAGTTCGATTGCGGCGTGCTGCAGGAGCGCCTGGATGCGCTGGCCCTGGATGATGATCGTCGAGTCCGGCTCCAGGACGGCCGCGCCCTCGCGTTCCGGATGCACGACCGTAACGCCGGTGATGTAAATGGTGTCCTTGCCGGGCGGCCCGGCCTGGACGGCGGTGGCGAGGAGGGCAAGCGCGGCAATCAGCAGTCTGGACAGCATCGATTGATCTCCCATTTGGTGACGCAAGTCTGACTGGCGAACCGGGTCTTTGACAGTCGAACCAGCTTATGTTCTCATTTACGCTACATATGTAGCGTAAATGAGAACATGCAGTCACTGGCCTATGAACTTCTTGGTCGTACGCGCTCGGGCATCCTCAGCGCCTTGCTGCTGCATCCGGATCGCTCCCTGCATGTGCGTGAACTGGCGCGCCTGACGCATTCCTCTCCAGGCTCCCTCCATCGGGAGCTGCGCACACTCGCCGCGCTCGGGCTGTTGACCCGCAAGGTAGTAGGTCGAAACGTCCACTATCGCTGCAATGACAAGAGCCCGGTGGTATCCGATCTGGCCAATTTGCTGCGAAAGACGGCGGGCGTTGCCGACGTGCTACGTAATGCCCTGCTGCCGCTAGCGTCTCAGCTGAAATATGCGTTCGTTTACGGATCGATTGCGGCCGGAACCGAACGTTCGGGCAGTGATGTGGATGTCATGGTGCTGGGCGACGTGGGCTTTGCAAATCTGGTACACGCAACAGCTGAGGCATCGAATGTAATTGGGCGTGAAGTCAATCCGACGCCCATGACGGTCGACGAATTCCGCGCGAAACTGCGGGAAACCAGTGGCTTTGCCGGTAGAGTCGCGGCGGGTTCCCGTATCTGGTTGCTAGGTGACGAAGATGAGTTTGGAAAACTTGTTGCGGACCAGACAGGTCGTTCGGCACGAGCCCACAGCCGTCGAAGTGCGGCGACTATTGACCGCGATCGAGCGAAATCTCGCGGACGCGAGCGTCGAAAAGATAAGTGACGAAGCACGATTCGATCTGGCATACAAGGCCGCCATGCAATGCGCAATTGTCGCCTTGCAAGTCAACGGGTTTCGCCTGTCAACCAGTGAGCCGGGTCATCACGCAACCGCCATCCAGACATTGCCCCTGACCCTCGAAATCAGAGACCAGGATTGGCGCGTTCTCGATGCACTGCGAAGGAAACGCAACGCAAACGACTATGTTGGTGACACGGTCACGGCAAGCATGGTCGAGGACTGCCAGCTACAGGCGAAGATATTGTTTCGCAAGCTGATGGAGCACTTGCGCAAGAAGCATTCCGCGCTGTTACGCTAAAGCGCAATCGGCAGGCACTTCTGGCATCGAGTCATGATCAGGACACGAAGGGCGTTTGGCGCCGCAATGTTGCTGGTCGGCACGCTCAACGGTGGCACGAGCATCGCCGACGGCTCCGACACCAGCCCGGTCGCGACGGCCGAGGTGACATTCCTTGATTTCCTCGATGCCGCGAATGCCGTGGGCGCCATCGATTCCGGTCTTTTCGCCGAATACCAGGGCCGCGACCGCGCCATCTGGGATCAATTGCAGCGCAACTGGCACCAGGCGCTGACCGGGCAACTTGCGGCCGTCGACCCGGCGGCGCAGTCGCCGGAGGACAGGGCCGCCATTGCTGCGATGCGCGTGACGCTTGCGGATTACGAGGACCCGAGCGCCGCGACTTCCGCCACGCCGGAAGCGCCCGGGTGTGCGGACGCCCCGCGTAACGACCTCGACTACGCGACACTGCGCGCCGCGCTGGTCGGTTGCTACCGGGAGTTCGGCAATGCGCTGCGCTTCGAAGACGGTCTCGTCGATCGCGGAACGGCCCTGCAGCTGCTCCACGACATCGCAGAGCCAATACGGCGCAAGGCACTATTCGATGCATTCCGGCCCCTGTGGTCGGCGC
>JAQBHG010000081.1:0-4142 GCA_032127975.1 Steroidobacteraceae bacterium | reverse complement strand
CGCGATTCGCGCCAGGACGCTTCGTCTTTCAGCGCCAGCGCGTCGAGGTCACCGGCTGTCGCCGCGGGATCGTCCACCCATTCGCGCAGCAACGGCCCGCCGTTGATGACGTCGATGGCCGGCTTTCCGGTCTCGTACTCGTACGGGAAATCTCGCCACAGCGGATAGTCGGGGCGCAGCGCACGCAGCGCCCGCAGGGCGAGCGCCACAAGACGCCAGGGCCGGAAGGCTTCGTGCCGGTAAGCCGCATCGTCCACGTGAATCTGCAGGCCCGCGCAGAGTTTCCCGCTGTGCTTGTGGAATGTCGGCTCGAACCAGCAGGGGCGCAAGCTACAGCCGGCGATCCAGTCGGGCGCGATCGCGCGCATCTTCGCGAGCAGCGCGCGGGCATCGATGTCCGGCGCGCCGAGCAACTCGAGCGGCCGGGTCGTGCCGCGGCCTTCTGACAGCGTCGTGCCTTCCAGCATCACCGTGCCCGGGTAGCAGCGCGCCATCGAAAGGCCGGGCGCATTGGGGCTTGGATTGATCCAGCTACGCTCCGCCAGCGGCCAGCCGTGGCCGGGCGGCTCGAGGGGTCGCCATCCCGCCATCGTCACGATTTCGTAATCGGTGCCGAGCCGATGCTTCTCGACGAACCAGCCGCCCAGTTCCCCCAGCGTCATGCCATGACGCATCGGCATCACGCCCGAGCCGACGAAACTTTCCCAGCCCGGCGCCAGTGCCAATCCTTCGATAGGGCGCCCGATCGGATTGGGACGATCCAGTACACGCACGGCCTTGCCGGCGCGCGCGGCGTCCTCGAGCAGGTACCGGAGTGTCGTCAGGAATGTGTAGACGCGGCAGCCCACATCCTGCAGATCCACCAGCAGGACATCGAAGGTCTCCATCATGGCCGCGGTCGGCCGGCGTACTTTCCCGTACAGACTGAACACCGGGATTCCGTGCACCGGGTCGGTGTAGTCTTCCGACTCGATCATGTTGTCCTGCTTGTCGCCGCGCAGCCCGTGTTGCGGGCCGAATGCCGCGGCGACCGCGACGCCGGGAAGCGCCGCGAGTGCGTCGAGGGTATGTGTCAGATCGGCAGCGACCGAGGCCGGATGCGCAAGAAGCGCAACACGCCGGCCAGCCAGCGGCTTTTGCAGCACGGGGTCGGCAAGAAACCGGTCGATGCCTGTCTTCATGTCGCCGGTATCTCCAGCAGGAAGCCCGCGGGGTCATGGAAATCCGGCCGCGGGCCAGGATGCGTCAGGGCCCAATAGCTGAGCGCAGCTGCTTCATCTTCCAGCACGGCCATGAGCCCCATGCGCCAGGAAGAGGAGCCGGCCGGCAGCGCGAGTTTCACGGTCACTTCCAGCCGGTCGCCGCGGGTCATCGCGATTATCGGCGGCCGCGGCAATTCGAGCGGCCTCCTGCCGAGACGACGTCCGTCGAACCGATAGGCGGCCCAGGCTCCCGCGGGGGTGAAATTGAACTCGAGGTAGCCATGTCCGTCCGTTGGCTGGAGGAAGGCTTCGTAGCAGGTATGTTGCCAGAGTCCGTCCGCGCGGTCGCGGGCATCGCCAAGGCGCAGCCGCCCGATGTCCCCAGTCAGGCAATAGGAAAGGGCCAGTCCGCCCGGAATGGCCCGGGCCCCGGCTTCGAGCTGCCAGGCTGCCGAAGGCGGCGCGGCGGGATGGGCGTGCAGTTGTCGGCGATTCATCGGGCGCCATTGTTTCTGGCAGACTCGGCATCCGTCCACATATAAGTGAATCGGCAACGCAGCCATGACGGCAACAGACAAGAAGATCTTCATTGCGCTGGCCGGCAACATCGGCGCCGGCAAGACGACGGCAGCCAAGCTCATCAGCCACAGATACGGCTTCGAGCTGTTCGACGAGCCGGTCATCGACAACCGCTTCCTGCGCGACTACTACGCGGGGATGCAGCGCTGGTCTTTCACGCTGCAGCTCGAATTCCTGATCCGCCGGGTCGAGCACCACGAGCTCATCAAGACGGTGCCCAAGAGCTGCATCCAGGATCGCACCCTCTACGAGGACCCGGAGATTTTCGCCAAGTACCTTCACGGCCTCGGACACATGGACAACCGCGAGCTCGACCTTTATTTCGAGTATTTCGATCGGCTGAACCGCAACATCAAGCATCCGGACCTGATCCTGATGTTGAACGTGGACAAGGTGGAAACCCTGTTGAAGCGCATCCGCAAGCGCGGACGCGCGGAAGAAAAAGGCATAGACGCCGCCTTCCTGTCCGGTCTCAACGCCTACTACACGACGCTGCCGCAGGTCTGCGAGAAGAAATACTCGATCCCGGTCCACCAGATATCCGTGGAGCGGCTCGACATCCGGTCGCGCGACGGCAAGAAGGCTTTCCTCGGCGAGGTCGAGGCGGCGCTGGACCAGCATGGGCTCGCCTGAAAATGGCCACTTGCGGGGCGTAATCCGGTGAAAGGCGCCCAGGCAATACTCGAGACGCTCAGGCTGGGCGGCGTCGACACGATATTTGCCAATCCCGGGACTTCCGAAATGGCGCTGGTGCGGGCGCTCGACGAGGCGCCCGGCGTGCGCGCGGTGCTCGGTCTTTTCGAAGGCGTCGTGACCGGCGCCGCGGATGGCTATGCGCGCATGGCAGGCCGGCCCGCCGCGACATTGCTGCATCTCGGCCCGGGGCTCGCCAATGGCTGTGCCAACCTGCATAACGCCAGGCGTGCGCGTACCCCGATAGTCAACGTGGTCGGCGAGCATGCGCGCGATCACATCGCGCTCGATGCGCCGTTGACGACCGACATTGAAGCCGTCGCCAGGCCGTTTTCGATCTGGGTCCACCGGATTGCAGAGCCGAATCGTGCCGGCCCTGATGCGGCGGATGCGCTGGTCGCGGCGCGCACGCTCGCCGGGCCCGCATCATTGATCGTGCCTGCCGATGTTGCCTGGAGCGAAGGCGCCAGGCCCACGACACCGCGGCAGGCACAGGCCCCGATTTCACCCGACTCGGCCTCGATTGAACAGGCGGCGGCAACGGTCCGGCAACATGGTTCGCGCGCGATGCTGTTGCTGGGTGGCGGTGCGCTGGACGAGAAGGGCGTCGCAGCGGCTGCGCGCCTCGCCGCCGCAACCGGCGTCCGCATCGCGAGCGAGGCATTCAATGCCCGCGCCGCGCGCGGTGCGGGCCGCCTGTTCATTCCGCGCATTCCCTATTTCGGCGAAGCGGCGGAGGTATTTCTGGCCGATCTCGACGCCCTACTGTTGTTCGAGTCGCGGGAGCCGGTCAATTTCTTCGGTTATCCGGGCCGCCGGGGCCGTCCGCTCGCTTCGCAGACGATGGTCTCGGCTGTTGCTGCCCCGGGCCAGGACGGAAGCGCCGCCCTGGTCGCCCTGGCCGAGCAGCTTGCACCGGCAACCGTCGTTGCGCTGCCCGCCACCACCTTGCCCGAGAAGCCGGCCGGCGTGATTCAGGCCGCAAGCTTTGCCGCCGCACTCGCAAGACGCATGCCGGAAGGCGCAATTTTCTGCGACGAAGCGATTACCGCGAGTCTCGGCCTGCCACAGGCGCTCGCAGCCGCCGCCCCGCACGATCAACTGGACCTGATGGGCGGAGCGATCGGCGGCGCGCTGCCGCTTGCGACCGGCGCCGCGCTCGGCAGTCCCGATCGCAAGGTCATCTGCGCCTCGGGTGACGGCAGTGCGCTCTATACGATCCAGGCCCTGTGGACGCAGGCACGCGAGAATCTCGACGTCACGACGATCATCTGCGCGAATCGCAGTTATGCGATCCTCGCCTACGAGCATCTCCAGATCGAAGGCCGGCCACCGGGACCGCGCGCGCTGCCCGTGCTGTCGCTGGATCGGCCGGCACTCGGTTTTGCCGCGCTCGCCCGCGGCTTCGGCGTCGAGTCGGAGACGGTCGATACCGCCGAGGCGCTCGACGCGGCACTCGCGGCAGCCGCAACACGCCGCGGCCCATTCCTGATCGAAGCGGTGTTCGCGCCGATGGCAATGCCGGGCGCTCCGAATCTAGGGCGATCAACCTAAACCTGTCCGCACGGGATTCTTTCCGCGCAGGCTTGCATTCGCCGGCACAGCCGCCAAGCTGTCAGCTGTGAAGTTCGACTATGTGATCGTCGGCGCCGGTTCCGCCGGCTGCGT
>JAQBHG010000080.1:0-8425 GCA_032127975.1 Steroidobacteraceae bacterium | reverse complement strand
CAGTTGCCGGGAACGCAGCTCACACGGGACTACGACACGGTATTGCGCGATCCCCTCGTGCAGGCAGTGGTCGTTGCGACGCCCGCGCCCCGCCACCATGCAACCTGCAAGGCGGCGCTGGAGGCCGGCAAGGATGTATTCGTCGAGAAACCTTTCACGCTCGAAATTGCCCATGCCGAGGAACTCATCCTTCTTGCCGAGAAGGGCAAGCGGGTGCTCATGGTCGGCCATCTCCTCGAATACCACCCGGTCGTGACCCGACTCCGGGAGATGATCGGGCGCGAGGACCTCGGCAAGCTCCACTACATTTACAGCCAGCGCGTCAACCTCGGGACCGTGCGCACCGACGAGAACGCCCTGTGGAACTTCGCCCCGCACGACATCTCGGTGATCATGTTCCTGTTGGGAACCGCCCCGACGGACGTTGCCGCTCGCGGCCAGTGCTACCTGCAGCCGGGGGTCGAGGATGTCGTCTTCCTGACGATGAACTTCGACGGCAAGGCCATGGCGCACGTGCATGTGAGCTGGCTCGATCCGCACAAGATCCGCAAGCTGACGCTGGTCGGCAACCGCAAGATGGCCGTATTCGACGATCTCGAGGCGACGGAAAAGCTGCGCATCTACGACAAGGGCGCGCAGATCAGCCAGGACTACAACACGTTTGCGGAATACGTCGGCCTGCGATTCGGCGACATCACCATGCCGTACATCAAGGTCAGCGAGCCGCTGCAGATCGAATGCAGGCACTTCCTCGACTGTGTCCGTACGCGCAAGCAACCGCTGAGTGACGGACAGGACGGTCTGCGCGTAGTCAAGGTACTCGACGCCGCACAGCGCTCGCTGCGGCGGAATGGTGAGCCCGTGGTCCTGGCATGAACGCCAGAAAACGGCAGGAACCAGGTCGATGAATTACGCGAGCCTTTCCCTGGACCTCGACAATCAATGGTCCTACATGAAGACGCATGGGGACCGGGGCTGGGAGTCCCACCCGTCCTATCTCGACGTCGCGGTTCCGCGCATCCTGGAATTTCTCGCCAGGAGGCGGCTCACGATCACTTTTTTCATCGTGGGGCAGGATGCCGCGTTCGAGAAGAATCGCCAGGCATTGCGCGCGATCGCCGCCGCAGGACACGAGATCGGCAACCATAGCTTCCATCACGAGCCGTGGCTGCATCTGTACAGCGAGCCGGAGCTCGAAACCGAGTTGTTGCGGGCGGAGGACGCCATCGAAGCAGCCACAGGCATTCGTCCGCGCGGATTTCGGGGCCCCGGCTTCAGCCTTTCGGCCGGCACTCTCGAGGTGCTGGCCCGCAGGGGATACGAGTACGACGCGACGGTGTTTCCGAATCTGCTCAATCCGCTGGCCCGCGCCTATCTTTTCGCGACCAGCAATCTCACCCGCGAGGAAAAGAAACAGCGCAGCGCGTTGTTCGGCACCTGGAAGGACGCGCTGCGCCCGATCCGCCCCTTCCATTGGCAGCTGGCCGGTAGCCAACTACTCGAGATCCCCGTGACGACCCTGCCATGGCTGAGAGTGCCGCTGCACCTGAGCTATCTGCTCTATCTCGGAAAGTTCTCGCGCCCGGCGGCACGGACCTATTTTCGCATGGCGCTCGGCATGTGCCGGCTCGCCGGCACCCAACCTTCGATCCTGCTGCATCCGCTCGATTTTCTCGGCAAGGAGGACTGCCCGGCGCTTGCGTTCTTTCCGGGGATGGACCTGCCCCGCGCCCGCAAGCTCGCACTGGTCGGGGAACTGTTCGATATCCTTTTGGCCCGGGTCGAGACGGTGACGATGCGCGAACATGCCAGGCGGGCGACAGCCGGCGAGCAGAAACTGGCGACGCTCGAACCGGTGTTCCACCCGTGACGCGTTCGTAGTCGCCGAATCGAGATGACCAGTCGTCGCATCATTGTGCTGGTGGGCGTGCCATTGGGCGCGTTATTCCTCTATCTGGCCGGTCGTTCCCTCGACCTGGCGACCGTGGCCGACACGCTTCAACGCGTGCATGTAGCCGACGTCGTAGGCGTGGTGGCGTCCGTATACCTGTATCTGTTTTTCAAGGCGTACCGTTGGCGGTATCTGATCCAGCCCCTCACCATTGCATCGACAGCAGACTTGCTGCCAGCGGTGTTTGCGGGCAACGCGGGCAACCTCATCTTTCCGCACGCCGGTGAGATCGCGCGCGCAATCGTCGCGAGCCGTCGCCTGAATGTGCCGACGAGCGCGCTTCTGGCCTCGATTGCAGTGGAAAGGATCTTCGACTTCCTGATGCTGCTGCTGATCGCCCTGGTGGTCCTGCTGCCGGTGGGCCGCATGTCGCCGGACATGCTGCTGGCCAGCTATGTGATCGGCGCGCTTGCGGTAGCCATCCTGAGCGTGGCCGTGGCATTCATCATCTGGACCGAAGGCTGCCTCGGAATCGTGCAATGGATGCTGACGCCATTCGGGGCGCGCGTGCGTGAGGGCATCCTGCGACAGCTTCGCGCCGGAACTTCCGGCCTGAACTCGATCGCACGGCCCGAGCTTTTTCTTCCGATTTTCCTGCTCTCGCTGCTGCAATGGCTCATGGTCATAGCCTGCGTGGCCTTCAGTATTGCAGCGGTCGATGTGTCTGTTTCGATCGCTTCCGCAACCTCGGTCCTGGTGCTGAATGTCATCGGGCTGACCTTGCCCGCGGCTCCCGGACACGTCGGCACCGTGCAACTGGCATTCACCGTTGCGCTCGTACCGTTCGGCGTAGCCCATGCGGACGCTTTCGCGGCGTCCGTGATCTACACCTTCTGCATGATCGCGACCGCGATCGCTTTCGGTCTGCCGAGTCTGCATAAGGCCGGCATGAAAGTGCGCCGATTGCTGGAAACGGATGACCAGGTTGGGCGACGCTCGTGAGTCCGGATACATCAACGAGCGTTGCTGCGCGGTTCTCCCTGATCCACGAGACTCTCCTTGCCTTGGCGCAATCCCGCCCCGTTGCCATCGCGATCATCGATGGCCCGCGGAAATTCAGCTATGAGGAGCTGGTCTCGGCGGTCGGCGATTTCGGCCGAGTACTCGTGCACCGCGGACTGATGCAAGGCGATCGGGTCGCCATCTACCTGGACAAGACGATCGAGTCGGTCATTGCCCTGTACGGGGTCTGGCAGGCCGGCGGTGTGGCTGTGCCGGTCAACGAGACCCTGAAGAGCCGGCAGATCGAACACATCGTCAACGACAGTGGCGCGCGGCAACTGGTCACGAGCCGCAGGCGGCTGGCGCGCCTCGGGAGCGAAATCACGACCGGTGTCGAAGTCGTCCTGGTTGACGAGCCGGCGGAAGATTCCGTCGCCGTGAGACTCGAAGCTGGCCCCGGCGGCGATCAAGCTGCGGCCATTCTCTATACCTCCGGATCGACCGGCCGGCCCAAGGGCATCGTGATCTCGCATGCGAACCTGTTGGCGGGGTGCCAAATCGTGACCCGCTATATCGGAATCCGCTCCGATGACCGCCTGCTCAGCGTGCTGCCCTTCAGCTTCGATTACGGATTGAACCAGTTGCTGACCGCAATCGGCGCCGGGGCGACCCTGGTGCTCCATCGTTCGCACCTTCCCGCCGATCTCTGCCGCTCGCTGCAGGAACATCAGATCACGGGCTTGGCCGGTGTGCCGCCGATGTGGATCCAGTTGATGTCGGACGTCTCACCATTCCGGCAGATGGCGTTTCCGCATCTGCGTTACATCACGAATTCCGGTGGCAGATTCCCCGTTTCGCTCGTCACGAAGTATCGGAAACACCTGCCCCATGTCCGGATATTCCTGATGTACGGCCTGTCGGAGGCATTCCGGTCGACCTACCTGGATCCCGACGAGGTGGACCGCAGGCCCGATTCCATGGGCAAGGCGATTCCGCAGACCGACATCCTGGTGCTCGATCCGGACGGAAATCCCTGCCCGGCGAACGTACCCGGCGAACTCGTGCATGACGGTCCGACGGTGTCGATCGGGTACTGGAACGATCCGGAGACGACTGCACGCGTATTTCGTACGGTGCCATTGCCCGGACGAGACGCGCCGGTTCGCGTGGTGTTCTCCGGCGACCTGGTGCGCAGGGATCAGGAAGGCTTCCTGTACTTCGTCGGCCGCCGTGACCATTTGATCAAGAGCCAGGGCTTCCGCATCAGTCCGGAGGAAGTCGAGGAAACCATCCTCGCCTCGGGGCTTGTGGACGAAGTGGCCGTCTGCGGCCGCGCGGATGAGTTGAGCGGTCAGGTCGTCATTGCACACGTCGTGCCGAAGGCGACCGCCTCCAACATGCCGAATCAGCTGGAGACATTCTGCCGCCGCGAAATGCCGAGCTACATGCAACCGCGGCAGATCGTCCTGCGCGAGTCCCTGCCACGCACGGCCAGCGGCAAGATCGACCGAAAGTCATTGACCGATGAAAGTTGATCTCGGTCCGCAGCTCGACCGCCTGATGGCCGCCCAGGAGCGGTGCGATCGGCTGCGCGATGCGACGCTTCGCAGCAAGCCGCGCGACCTGTGCGACCTCGCCTATGCCAACGCCTACGGCGGCCCGCCGCCATTCGTCATCGACGCCATCAAGGAAAGCCTGGCGGGCGACCGGCAACTCGATTTTCAGTACACACCGTACGGTGGCGCCACGCTTTCGCGCCGCCGGATTTCAGAATCGCTCAGCCGGCAGCAGGGCCTGCGTTTTCCATGGCGCAACATCGTGCTGACGCCGGGCGCGATGGCGGCCCTCAACATCGTGTTCCGCGCGGTCGCCGCCCTGGATTCCCGGGCCGAGGTGATCGTGCTGACGCCGGGCTGGCTCGATTACCCGCTCTATCTCGTCAATCTGGGGCTGCGGCCGGTGCTGGTTCCGCTGCACCCGGTGACGATGCGTCTGGATCTGAACGCGATCGCGGATGCCATCACGCCGCAGACGCGTGCCATCGTCATCTCACAACCGGCCAATCCCACCGGACTCATATATTCAGCCGCGGAACTGCGGAACCTTGCGGCACTGCTGACCGAACGCGGCGACGATCGGATCGTGCTCGTCTCCGACGAATGTCATCGCGACATCCTGTTCGACGACGCCCGATTCGTGCCGACCGCGCCGCACTATCCGGCGACCGTCGTCGTGTACTCGTTCGGCAAGGCCCTTTTCATCCAGGGCCAGCGCATCGGATATGTCGCCGTGTCTCCGCAGTTCCCGCAGGCCGACGCGTTCGTGACGTCATTGGAGCGCCTGTGCAGAGTCATGGGATTCTGCACGCCGACCGCGCTGATGCAGCTTGCCGTCAGGAAATTGCTCGATCGGCCGCTCGATTTCTCGCATATCGCGACCCGCCGCCAAATCATCCTCGATGCGCTCGCCGACGCGGCAATCGTCACGCAACCGTCCCAGGCGACATTCTTCCTGTACCCGAAAACACCGCAGGGCGATGATTTCGAGTTCGCAGAGCGCCTGGCGAAGCACGGGCTTCTGGTCCTGCCGGCACCCGTGTTTCACCATGCTGGCCATTTTCGCCTGTCATTGACCGCACCCGACGACCAGATCGAGCGGGCGGCCAAGATCCTGCGTCAGGTTGCTTCCGGGGGTGCGGCATGACAGGCCGCGAATCCTCCCGGCAGGTCACCGATTTCGTCTGGCGCGAGGGTGCCGTTGCTGCGCCTTTCGGATCGGCGGACATCGGCATGACCGATCCGGCAATCAATGCGCTGGGCGGACAGTTCGCGTTGCATCTGCAGTCTGGAACCAGGCACTTGCTGGTGCGGGATCCCCTGGGCGTCAACAAGCTGTTTTTCACGATCGGCCCGAGCGGCCAGGTCGACGTATCGAACTATCTGATCGATCACGTGCGCGCGGGACGGGGTCTGCACGAGGTGTGGTCCGTGCCGTCGGGCCATGCGCTCCGGTTCGATACCGCGAGCCGCGACTACCGTCTCACCCGCTACACCGGCCTGGCGTTCAACGAGGCGGCCGCGCCGGCCGACGATCCCTACCAATGTGCGGCCGCCATCCGCTCGAGTCTTGAAGCCACCATTCGACAGATTCGCCCGCTGGCCGAGGGCCGTTCACTTTACGTCACGATGTCCGGTGGATTGGACAGCACGACGGTCTCGGTACTCACTCGCGAGATCATCGGCGAATTTACCGGTGTCACCTTCACCATGGCGGACTCGAACGGCCAGGTGATCGAGAGCGAAGACCTGCGCTATGTCCGCCGTCTGGCGAAGGATATCAACGTAAAGCTAAAAGTCGTTTCCCGCACCGCGAAGCAACTGCTCGAGTTACTGGATCCCGTGCTGGTTTACGGGCAGGACTGGCGCGATTTCAACGTGCACTGCGGACTGGTAAATGCCGCCATCGGCTTTGACCTTGCGCGTGACCATGGAACACAGTCCCGCCCGCTGTTGCTCACCGGAGACTGTGCCAACGAACTCACCGCCGATTACACGCCCGTCAGCTACCGCGGCCAGACCTACTACACGCTGCCGGACCTGCCGGCCGGCCGCCTGCGGCGCTTTCTGGTGACCGGACTCGACACCGGAGACCGCGAGATCGGCATTTACGCGCACTTCGGCTGCGACGTATTGGAGCCCTACGCACTCTGCGCGCCCGCCTTCACGCAGGTCCCCGCGACGCTTCTCGAAGTGCCGCAGGCCAAGCAGAAGCTGATGGAGCGCGCCGTCGCAGGCCTGGTTCCAGCCTACATACTGGCTCGTCCGAAAGTGCGGGCACAGTCGGGCAGCCACGACAACAGCGGCGGCACGCTGGCAGCCGTCGCGGACGCGGGAGTCGGCTCACAGGAGCTGTCGGCGAGGTTCTGCGAGTTGTTCCGGACCGACGCGCGCGCGTTGCGCGGTCTGATCAAGGCCGGCATGTACAGATTTTCGACGCAGTACCCCGGGAACTAACCTGATGACCAACGCCACGACGCCAACCGCGATCGCCGAAACCGTGGAGGCCTTCATCCGCCGTCGCTTCGACATAACGGAATCCGACCCGTACTTCAGCCGGCAGAGCAATTTGTGGGACGAGGGCTACGTGGATTCGCTCGGCATGACGGAACTCATCGTGTTCCTGGAATCCACCTTTGCCATCCAGGTACCGGACACGGTGCTGTTTTCCCCGCAGTTCACGAGCATCGATGGGATTGCATCGCTCGTGGAGCAGGTCCGCGACGGCAAGCTCGTGGCATCGGCATGACGACCGCTCTCACCTACGGTGCGATACGGGAGGTGGACGCGGACGATTCCGTGACTATAGAGCGCGTCGCGCAACTTCACATCGAGCTGCTCGGTTTTGGGCCATTGGCCGCATTCGGTCCCCGCCTGGTGCGGGAGTTCGGCTACCGGGCGCCGATGAAATCCGGTCTCATGAAGCTCGCGGTTTACGAGGCGGATGGAGACATCGGCGGGTTCGTCGCGTACACGGCGGATCCGAAGGCGCTGCACAGCAATGCGGTGGGACGGACCTGGCCGCGCCTCCTGGTGCTCATGCTGGCATCACTGATCGAATCGCCGCGCCGGCTGCGCGATCTGGCGCGCGCAGTCCGCATCTGGCGTTCAAGGGCGCCGGAACCTGAGGGCGGTTCGGAAGGGTTGGGAGAGATCGCGGCGATCGCGGCGCGACCTGAGGTCGTCAATATTCAATTCGTCCGCCAGCACAAGCTGCGGGTGAGCGAAGCCTTGCTCGATCACGCGATTGCGGCATTCCGGCGACAGCATCTGACGCGGCTGCGGGGTCTGCTCCATGCCGACAATCCGGCCCCGCAGTTGTTGTACGGGCGGCGCGGTGCACGCTTTCGGCACTTCGAACAGGCCGGTGTCGGAATGGTCGACGCGACACTCGATCTGCACGACAATTGATGTAAGCATCGCCGAACCGGGCGCCAATTAGCATCCATGCGTCATTTCCCCGCACATGATTTTCAATCCCGGCCGGCCCTGAATGACGCTAGAGTATCGGCCGTGTGCCTCGGGCATGTTGCTGCGGCATGGTTTCTGCTGTCGCTCTTCTCAGCGTCTGCTATACCGCAGCCGAGATCCGCGACATTCAGTTTCGCCGCCGCCGGCGATCACGCTCAAACTGATGCGACCGTTGCAAGCCTCAATAAGCTCGCAACTTCGGGAACGGCTTTTTATCTTGCGCTTGGAGACCTGAGCTATGCGCGAGGTTCAGTGGGCATGGAATCCGACTGGTGTGATTTCGTAAAGTCAAAACTTGCAAGCACATATCCGTTCGAGTTGCTTGCCGGCAACCACGAACGAGACGGATCACGTCAGGGGCGCATACTCAATTTCGCCAAATGCCTGCCTGACAAGCTCAACGCAAAAGGGCTGTATGGCGTCGAATACTACTTCGACTATCTTGGTCTTGCGCGCTTCATTCTGATCTCGCCGGACCTGAAAATAGCCGGAGTCTCGTACGATT
>JAQBHG010000079.1:0-10348 GCA_032127975.1 Steroidobacteraceae bacterium | reverse complement strand
TGTGCCAGGCGATTGCGCAATACAAAGGACTCCAGCCCGTTCATCCACAGGCCGTGTACGACGACGACAGGGGCGGCGCGCGTGATCGGCGCTCAGCCCGGCGGCTGCACCGGCAGCTTGACCCGGATGTGCAGCTCGGCAAGTTGCGAATCATCGACGCCCGAAGGCGCATCGGTCAGCGGGCACCAGGCCGACTGCGTCTTCGGGAAGGCGATGACGTCGCGGATGCTGTCGGCGCCAGACATCAGCATCGCGAGCCGGTCGAGTCCGAATGCGATGCCGCCGTGCGGCGGAGCGCCATAGCTGAGCGCATCGAGCAGGAATCCGAACTTCTGCTGCGCCTTTTCGGCAGAGATGCCTAGCAGGCCGAACACGGCACCCTGCAGGTCCTGGTGGTGGATGCGGATCGAACCGCCGCCGATTTCCGAGCCGTTCAACACCATGTCATAGGCGCGGGCGACGGCATCGCCCGGGTCGGCCGCGAGTGCCGCCGGGTCGGGATCGACCGGAGCGGTGAATGGATGATGCACGGCCATCCAGCGCTTCGCTTCGGCGTCCCATTCGAACATCGGGAAATCCACGACCCACAGCGGGCGCCAGTCGGCCTCGACCAGTCCCAGATCACGGCCGAGCAGCAATCGCAATGCGCCCAGCACGTCGTTGACGACCTTGGCCTTGTCGGCTCCGAAAAATATCAGGTCGCCGCTCGCGGCCTTGCTGCGCTCCAGAATTCCGGCGACCGCTGCATCCGACAGGAACTTGAGTATCGGCGACTGCAGGCCGTCGCGACCCTTGCCTGCGTCATTGACCTTGATGTAGGCGAGACCGCGCGCCCCGTGGCGGGCGACATAGGCCGTGTATTCGTCGATCTGCTTGCGCGAGAGCTCGGCACCGCGCGGCACGCGGAGCGCCGCCACCCGGCCCGCCGGATCCGCGGCGGGTCCCGAGAACACCTTGAAGTCGCTGTCGCGCACCAGGTCCGCGACATCGACGAATTCGAGCGGCACACGCAGGTCCGGCTTGTCGGAACCAAAACGGCGCATGGCGTCAGCATAGGCGATGCGCGGAAACGGGTCGGGCAGCTGCACTTTCAGTACGCGCGAGAAGACGTGCCGCATCAGGCCCTCCATCAGCGCCATGATCTGGTCCTGCGTCATGAACGAGGTCTCGACGTCGAGCTGCGTGAACTCGGGCTGGCGGTCGGCGCGCAGGTCCTCGTCGCGGAAACAGCGCACGATCTGGTAGTAGCGATCGAAGCCGCTGATCATCAGCAGCTGCTTGAAGATCTGCGGCGACTGCGGCAACGCGAAGAACTTGCCCGGATGCGTGCGCGAAGGCACGAGGTAGTCGCGCGCGCCCTCGGGGGTCGCCTTGGTCAGCATCGGCGTCTCGATGTCCACGAAGTCGTGGCCGTCGAGGAATTCGCGCATTGCGCGCGTGATCGCATGGCGGCGGCGCAGCCGCTCCTGCATGACGTCGCGTCGCAGGTCCACGTAGCGGTGCTTCAGCCGCAGTTCCTCGTTGACTTCCTCATCGAGCGCGAACGGTGGCGTCGCCGAGGGGTTCAGCACGACGAGATTCTGGGCGAGCAATTCGACCTGACCCGAAGGCAGGCCGGGGTTGGCCGTGCCCGCGGGCCGCGTGCGCAGCTTGCCCAGAACCTGGATCACGAATTCGCGGCCCAGGTGCTGCGCAACGGCGAAGGCATCGGCCGTGTCGGGATCGAAGACGACCTGCAGCAGTCCCGAACGATCGCGCAGGTCCACGAAGATCACGCCGCCGTGATCGCGGCGACGGTGCACCCAGCCGGCGACCTCGATGGTCCGGCCGGTCAGGGATTCGCCGATTTCACCGCAATAATGTGTGCGCATGGGCCGGCAAGTTTACTTGCGCACCCGCCGCCGCGTCTTGGTTTTGCGGGCAGGCGCCGCCTTGTGACCGGTCGGTTTGGGCTTGTCCGCCGGTGGCGTCACTTTCGCGGCATCGGCCGGCTTGCTGGCCGTATCCGCCGCGGCCGTCTTTTCTTCCTTGGGCTTTTCGGCGACCGGTTCCTTGTCCCCCGCAAGATTACGCTGGTTATCTTTGGCACCCTTGAAGTCGGTTTCGTACCAACCGCCGCCCTTCAGCCGGAAGACGGGCGCGGAGACCAGGCGCTTCAGCGTGTTGCGGCCGCAGTCCGGGCACTTGCGGAGCCTCCCGTCGGAGATTTTCTGAAGCTCCTCGTGGCGATGCCCGCAGGCGGAGCATTGGTACTCATAAAAAGGCATCGCCTATTTTCGCATAACCAGCTCGCCGGACTTCACCGACACCTTGATGGTGTCGCCCGGCGCAAAAGTGCCCTCCAGGATCCGCTGGGCCAGCGGGTTCTCGAGCTGATGCTGGATCGCGCGCTTCAGCGGCCGCGCACCATAGACCGGGTCAAAACCGGACGTGCCGAGCAGGTCGAGTGCCGCCGTGTCGAGCTCGAGCTTGAGGTCTCGATCGGCAAGTCTCTTCTGCAAATAGCTGGCCTGGATTTCGACGATCCGGCGCAGGTGCTCTGCGCCCAGCGGGTGGAATACGACGATGTCGTCGACGCGGTTGATGAACTCGGGCCTGAAATGCTGGCCGACAATCTCGAGCACGGCCGCTTTCATGCGCTCGTAATTGGCCTCGCCCGCAAGTTCCTGGATCACCTGTGAGCCGAGGTTCGAGGTCATGATGATGACGCAGTTGCGGAAATCCACGGTGCGGCCCTGGCCGTCGGTCAGCCTTCCATCGTCGAGCACCTGTAGCAGCACATTGAATACATCCGGGTGCGCTTTTTCGATTTCATCGAGCAGGATCACGGAATAGGGCCGGCGGCGGACGGCCTCGGTGAGATATCCGCCCTCCTCGTAGCCGACATAGCCTGGCGGCGCGCCGATCAGCCGCGCCACAGAGTGCTTCTCCATGAACTCCGACATGTCGATGCGCACCATGGCTTCTTCGGTGTCGAACAGGAATTCGGCCAGCGCCTTGCAGAGCTCGGTCTTGCCAACGCCGGTTGGTCCGAGGAACAGGAACGAGCCATTCGGCCGGTTCGGATCCGCCAGGCCGGCGCGCGTGCGGCGGATGGCGTCCGCGACCGTGCGCACCGCCTCCTGCTGACCCACGACGCGCTTCGCCAGCGCCTCCTCCATCTTCAGGAGTTTTTCGCGCTCACCCTCCAGCATCTTGGAAACCGGGATGCCGGTCCATTTGGAGACCACTTCGGCGATCTCCTCCTCGCCCACCTTGTTGCGCAGTAGCTGGGGCTGCTTCGACTCAGCGTCGTGCGCCGCGACGAGGCGCTTCTCGAGCTCCGGAATGCGGCCGTGCTGAAGCTCCGCGGCACGCCCGAGGTCACCCGCGCGGCGCACGGCCTCCAGTTCAAACCTCGCGCGCTCGAGTTCTTCCTTGATGTGTGCCGCGCCCTGCATCGCGGCCTTTTCGGCTTTCCAGGTTTCCTCGAGGTCCGCGAATTCGCGCTCGAGCCCCTTCAGCGTAGTCTCGAGCTGCTCGCGCCGCTTGCGCGAGCCCTCGTCGTCCTCCTTCTTGAGCGCCTCGCGCTCGATCTTCAGCTGGATGATGCGCCGCTCCAGGCGGTCGAGGACTTCCGGTTTGGAATCGATTTCCATGCGGATGCGCGATGCCGCCTCGTCCATGAGGTCGATCGCCTTGTCCGGGAGCTGGCGGTCGCTGATATAGCGGTGAGAAAGCGTTGCCGCGGCGACGATCGCGGGATCGGTGATGTCGACCCTGTGGTGGACCTCGTAGCGCTCCTTCAGGCCGCGCAGTATCGCGATCGTGTCTTCGACCGAGGGTTCGCCGACCAGCACTTTCTGGAAACGTCGCTCTAGCGCCGCATCCTTCTCGACATACTTGCGGTATTCATCGAGCGTCGTTGCGCCGACGCAATGCAGCTCGCCGCGCGCGAGCGCCGGCTTCAGCATGTTGCCGGCATCCATCGAGCCCTCGGCCTTGCCGGCGCCGACCATGGTGTGCAATTCGTCGATGAACAGGATGACCTGGCCTTCCTGCTTCGCCAGGTCGTTCAGCACGCCCTTAAGGCGCTCCTCGAATTCGCCGCGGAACTTCGTGCCCGCGATCAGCGCACCCATGTCGAGCGCCAGGATGCGCTTGTTCTTGAGCCCCTCGGGCACTTCGCCATTGACGATGCGCTGCGCGAGGCCCTCGACGATCGCCGTCTTGCCAACGCCGGGCTCGCCGATCAGCACCGGGTTGTTCTTGGTGCGCCTCTGCAGCACCTGCACGGTGCGGCGGATCTCGTCGTCGCGACCGATGACCGGGTCGAGCTTGCCGGACTCCGCACGGGCGGTCAGGTCGAGAGTGAATTTCTCGAGCGCCCCGCGCTGCTCCTCGGCATTCGGATCGTCGATCTTTTCGCCACCGCGCATCTCGGTGATCGCTTTGTCGATGGCGCCCTTGACCGCGCCGCTGTCCTTCAGGATCGTGCCGAGCGCGCCGCGGTCCTCGAGCGCAGCAAGCACCGCAAGCTCACTGGAGATGTACTGGTCGCCGCGCTTCTGCGCGAGCTTGTCCGTCACGTTCAGCAGCCGGCCAAGCTCGTTGGAAGCCTGCACGTCGCCCGCCGTGCCCTCGACGCTCGCGATGCGGTCGAGTTGCTGCAGCAGCCGCGAGCGCAGCAGGTTCACATTGACACCGGCCTTGTCGAGCAGCGGACGCACGCTGCCGCCCTGCTGGTCGAGCAGCGCCAGCATCAGGTGCACGGGTTCGATGAACTGGTGGTCGCGCCCGACGGCGAGGGACTGGGCATCCGCCAGCGCCAGCTGGAACTTGGAAGTCAGGCGGTCAGGGCGCATGGGGGCACTCCGTCTTCGGGGCTGCCCTGTGGATGAGGCCGGCGAGGAATCATTTCAATGCGCGAATTCATGCGAAAAGGCGATCAGCAGGATGCCGATCGCGATCAGCAGGACCTGCTGTATCGAGGTACGTGCATCCACGCGCCGGTGCAGGCCCGGGATCAGGTCGGCGACCGCGACGTACAGGAAACTGGCGGCCGCGATCGCGAGCGCATAAGGCAGCACCTGCATCGCGCGGGCCAGCAGGAAATAGGCAAGTGCCGCGCCTGCGACCGATGTCAGGCTGACCAGGATATTCAGGAGCAGTGCGCGCCTGCGCGTCATGCCGCCGTGCAGCAGGATCGCGAGATCGCCGACCTCCTGAGGAATCTCGTGGGTGAACACGGCGATCGCCGTGACGATGCCGAGATGCACGTCGGTCAGGAAGGCAGCGGCGATCAGCACGCCGTCCAGCATGTTGTGGAATCCGTCGCCCCACAGGATCAGCGTTGCGGAAGCGCGCGCCCGGTGACGCTCCTGCGGCGTATGCGCCTCGCAGGGGTCGATGTGGCAGTGCCGCCAAAGCACCATCTTCTCGAGTACGAAGAAGGTGATGATGCCCCCCGCCAGCGCGATGCCGATGCCGTGAATGCCGTCAGGCCCTGCCGCCTCGATCGCATGCGGCAACAGCGCGAGCAATGCGGCGCCCAGCAGCGCACCGGTTGCAAAGCTCACGAGGTGCGGGACGATTGCGTTGCGGCGCGCCTCCGGCAGTGCCAGGAAGCCGCCCGCAATCAGTGCCGACATGGCACCGCTGCCTGCAGTGAATACCACGATCAGCGCAAGTGTTGACAAGTCCCCTCCCCGGTTTGCGGGGCCGACAGCCTACACCAGCCGCAAGCCCGGAGCAGCCTCACGCCAACCAGATCAGTGCGGCCATGCGCCCGGTCTGGCCGTCGCGGCGGTACGAATAGAAACGCCGTTGATCGCTCACCGTGCAATGGTCCCCGCCGTAGACCACGGTGACGCCGCAGGCGGCCAGCCGGCGTCGCGCGAGGCCAGGCAGGTCTGCGAGATATTTCTGTCCCTTGCCGGGCTGGAAGTCCGCCGCAGCCTCGGGCTGCATGGCGATGAACATCCGGCGCACCTCGCCACCGACCTCGAAGGCTGCGGGCCCGATCGCCGGGCCGAGCCAGGCGAACAGTTCTGCCGGGTCGGTCGCGAGCGCCGCCACCGTCGCCTCGATCACGCCCATCACCATCCCGCGCCATCCGGCGTGGGCCAGGCCGACACGATCGCCCGCGCGACTTGCGAGGAAGACCGGCAGGCAGTCCGCGGTCAGCACCGCGGCCACCGGCCCGGGCGTGAACGCGACGGCGGCGTCGGCGCTCTCCGAGACGGGCTGCGAGAGATTCACCACCCTGCGCCCGTGCACCTGGTCGAGCCACTGCGGCTCCGAAGGCAGGGAAAGCGCATCGTGCAGGCGCCGGCGATTCTCCGCGACGGCACGCGGATCGTCGCCCACATGGCTCGCGAGATTGAACGACGCGTAGGGGCCGGTGCTGAAACCGCCGCGGCGCGTCGTCATGACGGCTCGTACAGACGGTGGCGCCGGCCACTTCGGAGTCAGGAACTCGAGCTGTTCGCTCACTTCCTGCGCTCGACCTTATTGTCTTCACGCAGTGCCGCGACCAGTTCGACAAAGTCCGCCGGCAACTGTGCCTCGGCCTCGATGCGCCGTCCATCCGCCGGATGTGCGAATTCGAGCTTCGCCGCATGCAGCGCCTGGCGCCGGAAGCCGCGCAGCGCTGCTTCCAGGCGCGGCGTGGCGCCGCGCGGAATTACGAGACGCTTGCCGTAAATGGGATCGCCCACCAATGGAAACCCCGCGTGCGCCAGGTGCAGGCGTATCTGGTGGGTGCGGCCCGTCTCCAGCATGACCCTCACCCAGGTGTGGCGGCGGAAACGCTCGATGACACGGTAGTGCGTCACGGCTTCGCGACCATCGGAGCGCACGGTCATGCGCAGCCGGTCGACCGGATGGCGATCGATCGGGGCATCCACCGTGCCACCACCCGTCATGACGCCGATGCAGACCGCCTGGTATTCACGATGGATTCCACGCGCCGTCAGTGCCTCGGTAAGCGCGTCGCGCGCGGCCTCCGTGCGCGCAACGATCAGGAGACCGGTCGTGTCCTTGTCGAGACGGTGCACGATACCCGCGCGCGGCAGTTTCGCAAGCGCAGGATCGTGCGCAAGCAGCGCATTTTGCAAGGTGCCGTCGGGATTGCCGGCGCCCGGGTGCACAACGAGGCCCGCAGGCTTGTTGACGACCAGCACGCTTTCGTCTTCCCATGCGAACGAAAGCGCCATCGGCTGCGGCCGCGACTGGATCGCGTCCTCGACGGGCGCATCGACGAACACCAGTTCGCCGCCGGTCATGGTGTCGCGCGGCCGCGGGACGCGGCCGTCCACCCGGACCTGCCCGGCATCGATCCAGCGCTTCAGGCGGGACCGTGAATACTCCGGCAGGGCGTCGGCGAGCGCCTGGTCGAGCCGCCGGCCGGCGGCCGAGGGCGGCAATCGCAATTCATGCTGATATCTGGTGGAACTCATGGGGGCCGTTTTGGGTCTTTAGTCGCTATACTGCGGCGGCCAAACACGCGGGGTCCAGTCCCTTGATTCGACGGTTAACGATGGCGCGCGCCCTGACGGTCGTGTGCTGTGCACTGATTCTTGCAGCCTGTGGCGGCCGCGATCGCACGGCCGAGCAGTTGCAGCCCGAAAAACTCTACGAGCGCGGCCAGAAATTGATGCTGGGCGGCGACTATCGCGGGGCCGTGCGATATTACGAGGCGCTCGAGGCGCGCTTCCCGTTCAGCGAACAGGCCCGCCAGGCCAAGCTCGACATCATCTACTCTTATTACAAGAGCCACGAAACGGAATCGGCGGTCGATGCGGCGGACCAGTTCATCCGCGAGAACCCGACCCACCCGCGCGTGGACTACGCGATGTACATCAAGGGTATTGTGTACTTCGAGCGATCTCCGAATTTCCTCGAACGCTGGTTCAACACCGACCTGACCGAGCGGCCGCCGCAGGATGTGCGTGGCTCGTTCCAGGCGTTCCAGACTCTGATCGAGCGCCATCCGGAAAGCGAGTACGTGCACGACGCGCGCCAGCGCATGATCTTCCTCCGCAATCGCCTTGCGGAGTACGAGGTGCATATCGCCGACCATTACCTGCGCCGCCTGGCCTATGTCGCGGCACTTGCGCGTGCCAGGTACTGCATCGAAAACTATGACGGCGCGCCGGCGACCCGCGACGCCCTCGACGTCATGATCTCGGCCTACCGGGGCATGGGACTCGACGATCTTGCAGAGGAGTCGACCCGGGTCTATGCCCTGAATTATCCCGGCGAACGGCCCGCACGGAAGGCCGGCCGCGACTGGTGGCCGTTCTGGTGACCGCCACCTGCACGCGGGTGCCGTACTTCGCGGCGCGCGAGGTGACGGGGTGACCCCGAGCGAAGCATAAAGTTCCGGCGGAGCGAGGGGACACCCCGTCGGATCCCGCGCGCCGCGAAGTCCGGTTCCAGCATGCCGTGGAGTGTCAGGACTCGCCGGGCCGGTAGCCTGAGGTGATCGGATAGCGCCAGTCGCGGCCAAAAGCCCGTCGGCTCACGCGCACGCCCGGCGGCGCCTGGCGGCGCTTGTACTCATTGCGCTTGACCATCTCCAGCACGCGCACGACCGTCGCGCGGTCAAGTCCCTGCGCCACGATCTCATCCACCGAGCGATCGTCCTCGATGAAGGCCGCCAGAATCCGGTCGAGCAGGTCATAAGGCGGCAGCGTATCCGAATCGAGCTGGTTCTCGCGCAGTTCCGCCGTCGGCGGCCGATCGATGATCCGCTGCGGAATCACCCGCGACTTCGCGTTGCGCCAGCGCGCGAGCCGGTACACCATCGTCTTGCTGCAATCCTTGATCGGCGCATAACCACCGGCCATGTCGCCGTACAGCGTTGCGTACCCGACCGACATCTCGCTCTTGTTGCCGGTGGAAAGCAGCATGCGCCCGGCCTTGTTCGAGATGCCCATCAGCACGATGCCCCGGCAGCGCGCCTGGATATTTTCCTCAGCCGAATCCGGCGCGAGACCCCTAAACTCGCGTTCTAGGGCCGCGAGCGTCGCCTGGAACATACCCTCGATCGAGATCACCGAATAACGCACGCCGAGCCCGCGTGCCATCGCTGCGGCATCCTTCTCCGACATGCTCGACGTGTAGCGCGAAGGCAGCATGACGGCATGCACACGGTCGGGCCCCAGCGCGTCGCAGGCAATCGCCAGCACCAGCGCAGAGTCCACGCCGCCCGACAGCCCGAGCACGACGCCGTTGAATCCGTGCTTCCCGACGTAGTCGCGCACAGCCATGACGATCGCCTGGTACACGCTCTCCTCAGCGCTCATCAGCGGCGCCAGGCTCTCCGGCTCGATCTGCGCGCCTCGCTCGAGTGGGCTCGCATCGACGCAGCTGAGCGATTCCTCGAATGCCGGGGCCCGATGCACGAGCCGGCCATCCTGATCGACCGCAAAGGAATTTCCATCGAATACCAGTTCGTCCTGCCCGCCCACGAGATTGACGTAGACAAACGGCATGCCGGTTTCGCGCGCGCGTTTCGCGATGACCGCCTCGCGCTCCGGCTGCTTGCCCAACTGGAATGGCGAGGCATTGAGGGAGACGCACAGGGTGGCGCCGGCGGCGCGCAGGGCAGCGGCAGGCGCCACGTGCCAGACGTCCTCACAGATCAGCAGTCCCACCTTGAGGCCGGCCATGTCGACGACGATCGGCGTCGTGCCCGCGGTGAAGTAGCGTTTCTCGTCGAACACCTGGTAGTTCGGCAATGACTGCTTCCGATAGCGCGCGATGACAGCGCCGCCGCGCAACCAGGCAGCGGTGTTGTAAATGGTACCCGAGGCATATTCAGGATAGCCGATCAGCAGGTCGATGCCTTCAGCCGCCGCGGCGAGCCGCTCGAGCGAACTGTCGATGCGGCGGCGAAATCCGCGGTGGAACAGCAGGTCTTCCGGCGGGTAGCCGGAGAGCACGAGTTCCGGCAGCACCAGAAGCCCCGCCCCCAGCGCGCGCGCGGGTCCGATTTGCGCGATGATGCGATCGGCGTTTCCGGGCGCGTCACCGACGGTCGGATTGATCTGCGCGAGCGCAATGCGAAACCCGCGGGTCATGTGCGCGATCTCAGCGCTTCTTCACGCGGCGGCGGCGACTCGCTAGTGCGCTCTTCATGGCGCTGCCGAGTTCCGCGGGCGAACGCACGGTCCGCACGCCCGCGGTCTCGAGCGCCTTGTACTTGTCTGCGGCCGTGCCCTTGCCGCCCGCGATCACGGCCCCTGCGTGCCCCATGCGCTTGCCGGCCGGCGCCGTGACGCCCGCGATATAGGCGATGACCGGTTTCGAAACGTGACGGTGGATGTAGTCCGCAGCCGCCTCTTCATCGCTGCCGCCGATC
>JAQBHG010000078.1:0-99905 GCA_032127975.1 Steroidobacteraceae bacterium | reverse complement strand
GTACTGTAATGCAAAATTGTGGAATTTTATGGTCTAATATCTTCTATATATGAAAACAACAGTGCGGATTTCGCTCGATCGCAGCGACCGTCGCATCCTGGACGAATTGCAGCGGGACGGCGCGCTCTCCGCTGCCGACCTCGCGGCCAAGCTTGGACTCTCCACGACCACTTGCTGGAGACGCATCCAGCAACTCCAGGAAAGCGGCGTCATCAAGCAGCGCGTCGCCCTGCTCGACCGCGAAGCGCTCGGACTCGACGTGATGGTGTACGTGCACGTGCGCCTCTCGACCCAGGGTCGAGACGCACTCGCACAGTTCGAGAAAGCGATCCGCGACCGGCCCGAGGTGCTCGACTGCTGCACGCTGACCGGCGAGTGGGACTTCTGCCTGCGAATCGTCACGCACGATATGAAGGAGTACGAGGCCTTCTTTCTCGATCACTTGTCGAAAATCCCCAATGTGCAGTCGGTCAACTCGTCAATCGTCGTTACAGTAATCAAGGAATCGACGGTGTTGCCGCTGGCGCGCGACTGACGTCAGCGATTGACTCACCGTTGTTGTGTTTTCGCCATACGTAGTCATGCGTATTGCCGGCGCATGCGCAACAATCAGAGAATACACACTCGTAGCCACCCGTCCTCGGTCAAACGATGGCGATGAAGCTGAAAATCCACCTGCGAAAGGAGACTTCCATGATCAAGATCACATGGGTTTGCGCTGCGGCGCTGGCATTGATCTCGACGCCGGCGATGGCGGTCGATGACGGTGGCTTTTACGCAGGCGTAGGCGCAGGCGAGTTCACCGTCTCATTCAGTGATAACACTACCGGTTCGTCGCTGAGTTTCGACGACGGCGACACGGGCTTCAGGGTGTTTGGCGGCTGGCAGTTCAACAGCAACTTCGGGATTGAGGGCGGTTACAACGATGGGGGCACCGCAAGCGAAACCCTCGGTGATATCGCGGTCGATCTCATCGAGGCGGACATCGATATCGACGTGAAGGGATTTGACCTGTTCTTCACTGGCAAGGCACCGATGGGCGAAATGTTCTATGCCTATGCCAAGCTCGGCGTGGTGTTCTGGGATGTCGACGCCTCGCTCACCATTCGCCAGGATGACGGCGATGGAGGAGTCATCACGACGACGGACAGTGCAAGTGACAGCGGCAACGATATCGCCTATGGCGCCGGCATCGGGCTGAATATCGGCGATAACGCCGGTGTGCAGGTCGAGTACGTTAAGTTCGACGTCTCGGATGGCGATGCCGATTTCCTGTCGGCCAACTTTGTCTGGCGCTTCAGGTAGCCGGGCATCACATTCACTTCCTGAACAAGAGGCCCGTCATTCAGGCGGGCCTCGCTTTTTTTGGAAAATGAACCGGCCGTCTATCGAGAATTCGCGTTACTGACAGTCCGCCGCTGTCAGCGAATCGATCCACGCGCTGATCAACTGTACGCCCGCCGCATCCACGACGTTACTTGCAAGCGGCGGCATGCCAAATGCATCGCGGCGCGCCGTGCGCGCGAGCAGCACCGAACGCGCATCGTCGCCCGGAGCGATGATGCGTGCATTGGCGATTCCGAGATCACCAGCGGTCGGTGCCACGTCGCAGGCGCCTGTCTGCGCGAGCGCCGTGCTGTGGCGCAAATCCATCGCCACCGGCGTCGGTCCTTGCGGGCGATGGCAGTTGGCGCAGTTGGTGTGGAGATAGCTTCTTGCCCGCTCCGTCAGCGTGCGACTCATGTCGGTTGGGTTCGCATAGGCCGGTGGATTCGCGCCGACCGGCGGCGATAGCACATTGACCGCATTCAGCGTGGTGATCTGGTTTGCGCTGCGCCCGGTCTGCGCATAGGTCAGCGTGCCGTTCTGTTGCGCGGTCTCAAGTCCGAGGCTGAAGCCGGCTGCCTGCGTGTGGCACTGCATGCACTGGGCCTCACTCGGAAAAATCCAGTTCTGGCCGCCGAACGGAACGGTCTTGCCGCCGCTGACACGCGTTGCCTCGGTCTGTGCCTGATTCCATTCAAAGGTGTAACCGGCCCAGATGCCATCCGGGTGGCGCATGAAAAGACGCGTCTCGACCAGCTGGTTGCCAATCCGGAAATGCTTGACCAGAACGGTTCCATTCGGCGGGTCCCAGTCGCCATCGCCCTGAACGGCAATGTTCAGTCCATTCGGCAGCCCGATCCAGCGCTCCTTGGCTGCGCCATCCGACCAGAATGCGGCGTTCGGCGAATAAGGAATCAGCGTGAGCAGCGGTGGCGCGCCGGCACCCGAGGCATTGATACAGCCGGTCGCAGACAACTGCTGCGGCACGTTGTCGCCACCACCGCCGCCGGTGAATATCAGCTGACGGACGTGGCCGCGAAGGTAATCCAGCAGATACAGCTCGCCATCACCTGCTTCGCCGAATGCGGAGGGGTTCAATGGTCCCGGCGCGCCCGGGGGCGTCGCGCCAGGCTGTACCAGCGGTGATACGGTGAATATTCCACCGGCGCCCGGAGTCAGCGAAGCAATCATGCCGCTTTGAAAATCCCCAAAAATGTAGCGACCGAAAAGATTAGTCGTCTGCGTGCCGCGGTAAACATGGCCACCAGTGATCGACTGACCCATCGCGCGCCCATATTCAGCAACCGGATCGATCAGGCCCGCCGTCTGGCAGCCATTTGGCGGCTCAAAGCAATGCATGCCTTCGCGCTCGTCCCAGCCGTAGTTGCCGCCGCGCGCAATCACGTCGATTTCCTCAAACGAGTTTTGGCCAACGTCGCCGACCCATAGATCGCCGGTCTGGCGGTCGAAGCTCCAGCGCCAGGGATTTCGCAGGCCCAGGGCGTAAATCTCCGGGCAGTTCTGGGTGCCGCTGCCGTTCACGTTGCAGCGCGGATTGCCCGCGAAGGGATTTCCGGTACCACCCGCAGGGATTGCGTACGGCGCTCCACCCGGCTGCGAATTGATGTCGATACGCAGCATCTTGCCAAGCAGGCGCTGTGGATTCTGCCCGTTCTCCTGCGGATCTCCACCACCGCCGCCGTCGCCGAGGCCGATGTACAGGAAACCGTCGGGGCCGAACGCGAGGTTTCCGCCATTGTGATTCTCGAACGGCTTGTTGACCGTCAACAGGATGCGCTCGGAATTCGGATCAAGTGTCAGTCCGCCGTCCGGGCTGGTGAATTCCGACGTGATGGAGCGCAGGACTCCGCCCGAAAGGTTGCTGTAGTTGACATAGGCGCGGCCGTTCACCGGGAAATTCGGGTGAAACGCCAGGCCGAGCAGCCCGGCCTCGCCGGAATGCCGGACGCGGCCGCGGATGTCGAGGAAATTCTGGGTCACGGCGACAGCCGGGTTGTTGTCGAATACGCGGACCGTGCCTTCCTGCTGCACGACAAACCATCGTGAGGCATCAACCGGCGCCTGCAACATCGCGACCGGCGCGGCAAATGTCAGCGCCGGGAATGCCCGCGGCGTCGAAATTGTCGAGTTGCCGCCGGTGCGTGGTGGCGCAACGCAACTGAAGTTATTGGGCCGCGCGTCGAGGCCCGACCCGGGTGGCGGTGGTGGCGGTGGATTGCCGTTACCCCCGCCTCCGCCTCCGCATGAAAGCAGCGTCGAAACCAGGCAGGCCATGACAATTGCGCGCAGGGGCAAGGGGACATCCATGTCGGGATTGGACCGCGTCAGACTACGAGTAGTTTCCGCGTCCATGCGTCCGTCAACGCACGTCGGCGTGTCGCAGCCTGGCGACAGCGCGCAAACATCAGAGGCGCTCGACGCCTCGCCTCGCGAGCGGACTTAATCCAGTTCCACCCTGCTCCAGGCTACCCCGGATTTCGGCGCGCATCCTCGGTTCCCAGAATTTCCTGAGGTGGTTCGCGACCTGATCGGCAGCCGCATCCGGGTCCGGTTCGGAAGCGAAAAATGCCGCGATGTCATTGGCCATCGCGACGAGTCGTTCGATATTCATCGCGGCATCCGGATTCAGGCGGTAGGCAATGCGGGGCTGCGCTGCGCACTGCGCTCGGCGCGAATGCGGGCCTGCCAGGCCTCGGGCTGCCCGACCCTGACCACCTCGACGGCCGTGACCTTGTATTCCGGACAGTTTGTCGCCCAGTCGGAGTTCTCGGTGGTCACCAGGTTGACCCCGGATTCCGGGAAGTGGAATGTGGTGTAGACGACGCCCGGCGTCATTCGCCGGGACACGACCGCGCGCATGACCGTATCGCCGGTGCGGCTCGTGACTCCCACCCAGTCCCCATTGGCGATACCGCGGCCCTCTGCATCGTCCGGGTGGATCTCCAGGCGATCCTCCGCTTGCCAGGCAAGATTCGACGTGCGGCGAGTTTGCGTACCCACGTTGTACTGGTACAGGACGCGGCCCGTGGTGAGGAGCAGCGGGAATCGGCTCGTACTGCGCTCAGAGGTCGCCACGTATTCGGTCAGGTAGAACTTGCCCTTGCCGCGTACGAAGCTATCGACGTGCATCGTGGGAGTGCCTTCGGGCGCCGCATCGTTGCAGGGCCACTGAATGCTGCCGAGACGCTCCAGCTTCTCGTAGGTCACCCCGCGGAATGTCGGGGTCAGGCGCGCGATCTCGTCCATGATCTCGGACGGATGCGAGTAGTGCATCGGATAGCCGAGCGCCTGGGCCAGCTGCATCGTGACCTCCCAGTCCGCGAGACCAGCAAGTGGCTCCATCACCTTCCGGACCCGCGAGATACGCCGTTCGGCATTCGTAAAGGTCCCGTCCTTCTCGAGGAAGGAAGCGCCTGGCAAGAACACGTGCGCATAGCGCGCCGTCTCGATCAGGAACAGGTCCTGGACGACCACGCATTCCATGGCTGACAACGCAGCGACGACGTGGTTGGTATTCGGGTCGGACTGGACGAAGTCCTCGCCCTGGATATAGAGCGCACGGAAACTGCCATCGAGGGCCGCTTCGAACATGTTAGGAATGCGCAGGCCTGGTTCGCTAGCGAGCTTCGCATTCCACGCGCCTTCGAACAGGCTGCGCGTTGCAGCGTCCGACACATGACGGTAGCCGCTGAATTCATGGGGAAACGATCCCATGTCGCAAGCACCTTGTACATTGTTCTGGCCGCGCAACGGACTGACGCCCACGCCTTCGCGACCGAGATTTCCCGTGGCCATAGCGATATTTGCGATACCCATGACCATGGTCGTGCCCTGGCTGTGCTCCGTGACGCCCAGGCCGTAATAAATCGCGCTGTTCGGACCGGCCGCATAGATCCGGGCTGCCTTGCGTACGAGCGCCGCAGGCACGCCGCTGATCGCCTCCATCGCCTCCGGAGAATTCTTTGCCTCTGCAACAAAGGCCTTCCACTTCCGATAGCTGTCTACTTCGCAGCGCTCCTCGGCGTAGGCATCATTCGCGAGCCCCTCGGTGACAATGACATGAGCGAGCGCATTGATGACCGCCACATTGGTGCCGGGTCGCAATTGCAGATGTGCAACCGCCTCGATGTGGGGCGTGCGCACCAGATCGATCGCGCGCGGGTCGAGCACAATGAGCTTCGCTCCCTGGCGCAGGCGACGCTTGAGCTGCGAGGCAAAGACCGGGTGTCCGTCCGTCGGATTGGCGCCGATCAGGACGACCACATCCGCTTTCATGACCGACGTAAATGCCTGCGTGCCCGCGGACTCGCCAAGGGTGTGCTTGAGTCCATAGCCGGTCGCAGAGTGGCAGACCCTGGCGCAGGTATCGACATTGTTGGTGCCCAGCGCCGCGCGCACGAGTTTCTGCACCAAAAATGTTTCCTCGTTGGTGCAGCGCGAGGACGTGATGCCGCCGACGGAGTCGGGGCCGTACTTCTGTTGAATGCGCCTGAACTCGGCCGCGGCATAGCCGATCGCCTCGTCCCAGCTGACCTCGCGCCAGGGATCCGTGATGCGCTTGCGGATCATCGGACGGCGGACGCGGTCGGCGTGAGTCGCGTAACCGAATGCGAAGCGCCCCTTCACGCAGGCATGACCCTTGTTTGCGGTGCCCGCGCGGTTCGGCACCATGCGCACCACCGTCTCGTCCTTGACCTCGGCCTTCAGCGAGCAACCGACCCCGCAGTAGCCGCAGGTCGTGTTCACAGCCCTTGTGGGTGCTCCCAGCGCGAGCGGCAATTTCTCGGTCAGCGCGGCCGTCGGGCAGGCCTCGACGCAGGCGCCGCAGGAAACACATTCGGACTCGAGAAACGTCTCGTGCTGGCTTGCCGACACGCGCGATCCAAAGCCGCGGCCCTCGATCGTGAGTGCCAGCGTGCCCTGCACTTCATCGCAGGCGCGCACGCAGCGGGAACAGACGATGCACAAATCCGGATTGAACACGAAGTAGGGATTGCTGGCATCCTGCGCGGTACCGCGCTGCGTCGCCCCGCCATTCGCATAGCGTGATCCCTCAACGCCGAGTTCCGCGGCTGCGTCCTGCAGCTCGCAATGGCCGTTGGCCGGACACTCGGCGCAATCGAGCGGATGATCGGACACATACAACTCGACCACGCCACGCCGCAACTTCTGGATCCGCGGCGACTGCGTACGCACTTTCATGCCAGCCGCCACTTCGGTCGTGCAGGAGGCCGGGAATCCTTTCCGACCCTCAATCTCGACCAGGCACAGGCGGCAGGAACCGAAGGCCTTCAGGTTGTCGGTGGCGCAAAGTTTCGGGATGCTGCAGCCGGCAAGTGCGGCGGCCCGCATGACCGAAGTACCCACTGGTACCGTCACGGTGCTGCCGTCGATATCGAGGGTCACCGACTCGGTCGATGAAGCGGCCGGCGTGCCAAGATCATTATGGTCAATGGCGTACATGTCAGCTTCCAGGGTTCCGCTGCCTGAAGTCCTCTTTGAAATGCTTCATCGCGCTCAATACTGGATAGGGCGCCATCCCGCCAAGGCCGCACAACGATGCCTGCAACATCGTATCGCACAGCTCCTCCACCAACGCAAGATTGCCTTGAGTATTGATTCCACTGGCAATATTGCCCAAGGCCTCAGCGCCCCGCACGGACCCGATTCGGCAGGGCGTGCACTTGCCGCAGGACTCGAGCGCGCAGAATTCCATCGCGTACTTCGCCATTGCCAGCATGTCGACCGTGTCGTCGAATGCCACGACACCGCCGTGCCCGAGCATGGCGCCGATCGCGGCCAGTGCCTCGTACTCGAGCGGCGTGTCGAACTGGGATTCCGGCAGGTAGGCGCCGAGTGGCCCGCCGATCTGGACCGCGCGGATCGGCCGTCCGCTCGCCGAACCGCCGCCATAATCGTAAAGCAGCTCACGAACCGTGATGCCGAATGCCCGTTCGATCAGGCCCCCGCGCAGCACGTTGCCGGCGAGTTGCAGCGGAATGGTGCCGCGCGACTTCGCCTGCCCGAAATCCCGGTATGCGGAGGCGCCGCTTGCGAGCACGACCGGTACGGTCGCGAGCGTGACGACATTGTTGACAACTGTCGGCGCCCCGAACAGCCCCTTCTCCGCCGGCAATGGCGGGCGCACGCGGATCTCCCCGCGGCGGCCTTCCAGGCTCTCCAGCATCGACGTTTCTTCGCCACAGATATATGCGCCGGCACCGAGCCGCAGATCGATGTCGAAAGCAAGGCCGCTGCCGCAGACATCGGCACCCAGGTAACCGGCTTTTCGTGCCGCCGCGATCGCGGCAGTCATGACCCGCAGCGCGTGCGGATATTCGACACGAAGATAGATGTATCCGCGCGTCGCGCCGACCGCGGCGCCCGCAATGATCATGCCCTCGATGACCGAAAACGGATCGCCCTCCATCAACATGCGATCCGAGAATGTTCCGGAATCGCCCTCATCCGCATTGCAGGCGATGTATCGCTGGCCCGCCGGCTGCTTCAGCACCGTCTGCCATTTGATGCCGGTTGGAAATGCTGCGCCGCCGCGGCCGCGCAGGCCGGATTCAACCACCTCTTTGACCGTTGCGGCTGGCCCGATGTCGAGTGCGCGCCGCAGCCCGCTGAAACCGCCCTGCGTCAGATAGTCATCGAGATCAAGCGGATCAATCCGCCCGACGCGCGCAAATGTCAGTCGCTGCTGTGAAGTGAACCAGGAGTGCGCCTCAATCGGGCCGAGCCGCAGCGGATGCGCCGTGCCCTTCAGCAGGCCCTTCTCCAGCAGGCCAGGCACATCGCGATCGGACACGGGGCCATAAGCAATCCGGCCTGCGGCACACTCCACCTCGACGAGCGGCTCGAGCCAGTACAGCCCGCGGGATCCATTGCGGCGCAACTTGATCGCAGTGCCCGCAGCGCTTGCCGCAGCAAGCAGCTTCTGTGCCGTCTTTTCCGCGCCCAGCGCCAAGGCCCCGGCATCCCGCGAAACCCAGACCGTGACCGTCACGTCGTCACCTTCCCGTTGGTGCGAGCGATCATTTCGTCAAGACGCGCCGGTGTCACGCGCCCGACTACTTCCTCATCGATCATCGCTGCCGGCGAGCAGGCGCAGAGCCCGAGGCAATAAACGGCCTCAAGCGTGATGGCACCGTCGGCCGTCGTCTCGCCGAATCCGACGCCCAGGCGTTGCATCGCGTGATTCGCGAGCGCTTCGCCTTTCATCGACTGGCAGGCCTCGGCCCGGCAGAGCCGCAGGACACGCCGGCCATGGGGCGCGCTGCGGAAATGGTGATAGAAGCTGATCACGCCGTGCACTTCGGCCCGCGACAGGTTGAGCGCACCGGCGATCAGCGGCACTGCCTCGGCAGGCACCCAGCCCAGCGACCGCTGCACGTCATGCAGGATTTCGATCAGCGGGCCTGGTTGATCCTTGTGGCGTGCCACGATTGCCAGGACCTCTTCTTTCTGCGCCTGGCCCATCGGTGTCGGTGCCGCACCGGGCTTCATTGCAGCCGTTCCCGATGCGTGTACACGTTGAATGACTCATCGCGCAGGAACCCGACGAGGAGGATTCCCGTGCGCTCCGCAAGATCGATCGCGAGGCTCGAGGGCGCGCCGACAGCCGCAACCACCGGTACGCCGGCCGCGGCTGCCTTCTGCAACAGCTCAAAGCTCGCCCGGCCGCTCAGCAGCAGTACGCAGCCGGAAAGCGGCAATGAATCCTCGAGCAGCCTGGCGCCGACCAGTTTGTCGAGTGCATTGTGCCGCCCGACATCTTCGTATGTCGCCAGCAAGTCTCCCCGCTCGTCAAACAGGCTGGAGGCATGCAGGCCTCCGGTGTCGCGGAAGACATCCTGTGCACTTCGGGCCCGCGCGACCAGGGCGCCCAGGAGCCTGGGCGACACGCCCGTCGTGCTGTTGACCGGCCGGATCGGTAGCATTTCCTGCACCGCCTCGAGTGACGCTTTGCCGCACACGCCGCAGCTGGAACTCGTGTAGAAGTTGCGCTCGAGCCGCGCAAGATCCAGCGGAACATCGGCCGCAAGTTCCACGCGCACGACATTGCTGGCAGGACCGCAGATTCGGGCCGAAGCAATGTCGCCTTTCGATCGAATGAGCCCCTCGCCGTGCAGGAATCCGACGGCCAGCTCGACATCGTGGCCGGGTGTGCGCATCGTGATTGAAATCGCGCGCCCGGGCCCGGGCTCCGTCTCCCGGGCGAGGCGGATTTCGAGCGGTTCCTCGACGACCACGAGATCCTGCTGCGAGCGGAGTTCACCGCCGCGCATCGCATCAATCTGTATTCGTCGAACGGGCTCCACGTCGCGCTTGACGTTCATGATGGCTCGCGATCTCGCACTTGAACGGGGGTTTCAGGTACCCTCGCGGCCACCAGTATGGCATGAGGCCGGATCGATGCCAGAATCCGGGTCGAAGATGACTCCAGCGACCACGCACCAGGCCCGACTCATCGACGGACGCGCCATGGCCATGCGCGTGAGGGCCGAGCTGGCGCGGCAGGTTGCAGCGCTCATCGCGCGCCACGGCGTCACGCCGGGGCTTGCCGCGATCCTCGTTGGCGAAGATCCTGCCAGCGAAATCTATGTCCGCAACAAAGGCCGCCAGACGCGCGAAGCGGGCATGCAATCATTTGAGACGCGGCTCCCGGCGACGGTTTCCCAGTCGGACCTGCTCGAGCACGTGGCCCGGCTCAACCAGGACCCGGCCGTACACGGGATACTTGTACAGCTCCCGCTGCCGCCGCAGATCGACGAGCTGGCGGTCATCGATGCGATCGCGCCCCAAAAGGACGTTGACGGTTTCAGCATCATTAATACCGGCCTGCTGGCGGCTCGTGGCATGGGGATGATTCCCTGCACCCCGCTGGGCTGTTTGCTGATGCTGAAGGAGTACGTGGGCGACTTGTCAGGTCAGCGCGCGCTGGTCGTCGGCCGGTCGAACATCGTCGGCAAGCCGATGGCGCAACTGCTGCTGCGCGAAAACTGCACGGTAACCATTGCCCACTCGCGCACGCGCGATCTCGCGGAAGAATGCCGCCGGGCCGACATCCTGATCGCTGCGATCGGCAAGCCGAAACTGATCAAGGGTGACTGGATCCGCCCGGGAGCAACCGTGATCGACGTCGGAATCAACCGGATCAGCGTGCCGTCGCCCGACGGACCGCGTGAGAAACTGGCGGGCGATGTCGACTTCGACACGGCGGTCCGCGTCGCGGGCGCGATAACGCCGGTGCCCGGCGGTGTCGGCCCGATGACGATTGCCTGCCTGCTGCGCAATACGTTCACCGCTGCCTGCGCGCAGAACGGCATCGACACAGGCCAGCTCAGCGCTTGAAGAGTATTTCACCCTCGTCGCTGAGGTCGAAATTGTAGGCCATCGGCTGCTTTGGCAGGCCCGGCATGCGCATGATCGAGCCGGTGATCGGAATCACGAAACCCGCTCCCGCCGCCAGCTGAATCTCGCGCACGGTTACCAGGAAGTCCTTCGGACGACCGAGCAGCGCCGGGTTGTCCGAGAGTGACTGCTGGGTCTTGGCAATGCACACAGGCAGCTTGCCGAAGCCGGACTTCTCGAGATGCTCCAGGTCGCGACGGGCGCGCGGCGTGTAGTCGACCGCATGAGCGCCGTACATCTCGCGGGCGACAATCGCGATCTTTTCCTCGATCGGGGCATTCCAGTCGTAAAGCGGCGTGAACTTCGGCTCGGTCACGGCCACCAGGTCACGCACGACTGCGGCGAGTTCCGTACAACCCTTGCCGCCCTCGCTGAACGGCCTCGCCTCCACCGCCTTCACGCCGAGTGACTCGCAGTGTTTCCTGAGCGCCGCGACCTCCTCCACCGAGTCGGTCGGGAAATGGTTGATTGCAATCACACAAGGCTGGCCGAACTTTCGGATGTTCTCGATGTGCTTTTCCATGTTCGACAGGCCCTTGATCATGGCATCCACATCGGGTCGGCTGATCTCGGTGAGCGGCTTCCCGCCATGCATTTTCAGCGCGCGGATGGTCGCGACCAGCACCGTGCAGGCAGGTGCAAAGCCGCCGTAGCGGCAATTGATGTCGAAGAATTTCTCCGCGCCGAGTTCGAAGGCAAAGCCCGCCTCGGTCACCACAATGTCCGCAAAGGAGAGCGCCGCATGGGTGGCGGTAATGCTGTTGGTGCCATGGGCGATGTTCGCGAACGGACCGCCGTGAACGAAAGCCGGCACTCCTTCGGTCGTCTGTACCAGGTTCGGCTTGATCGCCTGGCTCAGAAGCGCGGCCATCGCGCCAACGGCGCGGATATCGTGCGCAGTGACAGGCGTGCCATCGCTTGCGTAGCCCACGACAATCCTGCCGAGGCGCGCCTTGAGGTCCGGAATACCATCGGCAAGACACAACACCGCCATCACTTCACTCGCCGCGGTAATGTCAAACCCGGTCTCGCGCGGAATGCCTTCGCTGCGTCCGCCAAGCCCGACGATGATGTCGCGCAGCGCACGATCATTCATGTCCATGACCCTCTTCCAGGTCACGTGCCGCGGGTCGAGCCGGCTGCTGCCATTGTGCAGCCCGTTGTCGACGAGTGCCGACAGAAGGTTGTGCGCGCTCGAGATCGCGTGAAAATCACCGTTGAAGTGCATGTTGATGTCCATCATCGGCACGACTTCCGAGGCGCCACCGCCCGCCCCACCGCCTTTCATGCCAAAGACCGGACCGAGACTCGGCTCACGCAGCGCCGCCGCGCTCTTCACACCGATTTTCGCCAGGCCCTGGACCAGGCCGATGGAAGTCGTGGTCTTGCCCTCGCCCGCGGGCGTCGGCGTGATCGCCGAGACGAGCACCAGCTTGCCGCGTCGCGGCCGGTCCTTGAAGGCATTCAGGGACAATTTGGCCTTGTAAAGACCGTAGGGCTCGAGATCGGTGGGATCGATGCCGAGCGAACTTGCCACTTCGATGATGGGTATCATGGTCGCTAGTTTATCCTTGATCTAGATCTTCGCGAGACGTTCCGCAGCATTCGAGAGCGTCGCATCATCCTTGGCGAAACAGAACCGCACAAGTCGTGCCGTCATTGGCGGCGCGCAGAACGGCGATAACGGTATGGCTGCCACGCCGTGCTTCCGGGTCAATTCCATGCAGAACTCGACATCCGGCAGCTGTGAGATTTCACCGTAATCGGCCAGCTGGAAATAGGTGCCCGCGGTAGGCATGAGCTTGAACCGCGATCCCGCCAGCAGTGCAGCAAAACGGTCACGACGCAGTTGGTAGAAAGCCGCCAGCCCGTCGTGAAATGCCGGTTCCTCGAGCATGAAGTCCGCGATCGCGTGCTGCATCGGTGTCGAAACGGAAAACGTCAGGAACTGGTGCAGCTTTCGGAACTCTGCTGTGAGACCAGGCGCCGCGACGCAATACCCGATCTTCCAGCCCGTGGCGTTGTAGACCTTGCCGAATGAAAACACCGCGAAGCTGCGCTCGCGCAGGCGCTGGTTCGACAGCACACTCGAATGACTCCTGGCGTCGTAAACGAGGCTCTCGTAGACCTCATCGGACAGCACCAGCGCGCCGGTTGGCTGGACCAGCTCCGCAATGCGCTCCCAGTCAGCCGCATCCAGCACCGCGCCGGTCGGATTGTGCGGCGTGTTGACGATCAACAGTCGCGTGCGTGGTCCGATTGCAGCGGCGAGCCGCTCGTAGTCGATGCCGAAGTCCGGCATCCGCAGCGGCACGCGCTTGAGGCGCGCGCCAGCAAGTTCAGCGGCCGGACCATAGGAATCGTAGGCCGGGTCGAGCATCACGACCTCATCGCCGGGACGCACGACCGCGTGGATCGCCGCGAACAATGCCTCCGTTCCACCGGCGGTAACCGTGACCTCGCTCGCTGCGTCGATCGAAATGCCGTGCCGGCGCAGGAGCATCCCGGTGATTGCCTCGCAAAGAGCAGGCAGGCCCGCCATCGGCGCGTACTGGTTGTGGTCCGCGGCCAGATGCCCGGCGACGAGCTGGCAGAGCCGTGCGGGCGGCTGGAAATCCGGGAAACCCTGGCCCAGGTTGATCGCGCCCGTTTCGCCCGCCAGCCGCGACATGATCGTGAAGATCGTCGTGCCGACGCCGGGCAGCTTGCTGTCCGGCTGGGACATCATTGGTTGGCGGCGATCGCCTGCTGTACGTCCCTCTCGCGTCGCTTCTGCTGGCGTTGCATGAAAATCCCGGCAGTCACGATGCCGGTCGTCACGATCAGCACCAGGATTGTCGCGAGCGCATTGATGTCCGGGCTCACGCCCAGGCGAACCTTCGAGAAGATCAGGACGGGGAGCGTGCTCGAGCCGGGGCCGGACACGAAACTCGTGATCACCAGGTCATCCCAGGACAGCGTAAATGCCAGCAGCCATCCCGCGAGTATTGCGGGCATGATGATCGGCAACGTGATCAGGAAAAATACCTTGGCCGGTCGCGCGCCGAGATCCATGGCAGCCTCTTCCAGCGATTCGTCGAGCGTGGACAGCCGGGACTGCACGACGACCGTGACATAGGCCATCGAGAACGTGATGTGGGCGATGGTGATGGTCGTGATGCCGCGTCCTGCGGGCCAGCCGAATGCCAGTTCCATCGCGACGAACAGCAGCAGCAATGACAGGCCCGTGATCACCTCGGGCATCACGAGTGGCGCGGTCGTCAGGCCGGCGAGCAGCGAGCGGCTGCGGAAGCGGCCGAATCGCGCCAGCGCGAGCCCCGCCATCGTGCCGAGAATCGTCGCCCCGGTAGCATTCATGGTCGCAATGCGGAATGAAAGCCATGCCGCTTCCTTGACCGGCTCGTTGTGCATCAGCGCGACGTACCACTTCACCGAGAAGCCGGCCCAGACTGTGACAAGGCGCGACTCGTTGAACGAGTAGAAGATCAGCGACAGAATCGGGATGTACAGGAACGCAAAGCCGAAAACCATCATCGTCAGCACGAAAAACGAGCGCTTCTGGTTCATCCATGCGCTCCCATCTCGCGGCCCTGCACGCGCTGCAGGATCATGATCGGGAACACGAGTACCAGCAGCATCGCTATCGCAACCGCGCTTGCGACCGGCCAGTCGCGGTTGTTGAAGAACTCCTCCCACAGCACACGCCCGATCATCAGCGAATCCGGCCCGCCGAGCAGCGCCGGGATCACGAACTCGCCGACCGCCGGGATGAACACGAGCATGCTGCCGGCGACTATGCCGCCCATGGTCAACGGCACGGTGATCCTGAAGAACGCCTTGACCGGGCGGCATCCGAGATCGGCAGCTGATTCCAGCAGTGTCAGGTCCAGTTTCTCGATTGCCGTGTATAGCGGCAGAACCATGAATGGCAGGTAGGAATACACGATCCCGAGGTAAACGGCGAAATCCGTCTGCAGCATCACGATCGGTTCGTCTATGACGCCCATCGACATCAACACGTTGTTGATCAGCCCGTTGTTCTTCAGGATTCCGATCCACGCATAAACGCGCAGCAGGAACGAAGTCCAGAATGGCAGCATCACGAGCAGCAGCAGCAGGTTGCGCCATGAGGGCTTCGCGCGCGCGATGCCATAGGCCATCGGATAGCCGATCAGGAGGCAGAATACCGTTGATATCCCCGCGGTCAGTATCGAATTCGCGTAGGCGTTCCGGTAAAGCGCGTCCTCCCAGAGGAATGCGTAATTCCCCAGGTTGACCTTGAGCTCCATGACCTGTGCCGACGCCCAGGTGATCAGTGGCTGGTACGGCGGCATGCCGAGGCGAATGTCGGAGACAGAGATCTTGAAGACGATCAGGAATGGCACCAGGAAGAACAGGATCAGCCACAGGTACGGCGTGGCGGTCACTGCCGTGCGCCCGGTCATGCCCGAGCCCCTGAGCCGGCTGCTGGCCCAGCGATACGGCCCCAGGGAACGGATCCACGCCATCAGTCCCGCCAGCACGAACGGCGAACTGTCCCGGACCGTCCCGCGGGTGCGGCTCATTGCGTGACCACCACCGGACTCGAGGAATCCCAGAACAGCCAGACCGGCTCGTCCCAGGTAATGGGGCTGCCGCCGGATTGCCGCACGATGTTTGGCTTCGTCACCCGGACGTCGCGACCGCCCGGAAGGCGCACGAGATAAATCGACTGATCCCCAAGATAGGCGATTTCCGCGACGACGCCTTCAACGCGGTTGTCGCCGACACCCAGGGGCGGGTCACGCGAAATCTGGATCTTCTCCGGGCGCAGTGCCACCCAGACAGTTGCATTCGGTGCCGCGCTGACGCCGTGGCTGACGTGAAACACGCCACCCAGGTCCGCGGACTTCACCCGCACGTAGTCGGGCTCGTCCTCTATCAGGCGTCCCTCGAACATGTTTACCGAGCCGATGAAGTCGGCCACGAAGCGCGTAACGGGGTATTCGTATATTTCCGCGGGTGTACCGACCTGGACGATTCCGCCGTGATTCATGACGCCGATTCGCGAAGCCAGCGTCATCGCCTCTTCCTGGTCGTGCGTCACAACAACGAACGTGACACCGAGCGTTTCCTGGATGTTGATCAACTCGAATTGGGTGTGCTCGCGCAGCTTTTTGTCGAGTGCGGCGAGCGGCTCGTCGAGCAGCAGCAGTTTCGGGCGCTTCACCAGCGAACGGGCGAGCGCTACACGCTGGCGCTGGCCGCCGGAGAGCTGATGCGGCGCACGAGTTGCAAATTGCTCCATGCGCACGAGCTTCAGGATCTCGTCGACACGCGAGTCGATCTCGCTCTTGGGGAGCTTGTCCTGGTGCAATCCGAAAGCGACGTTCTTGCTGACCGTCATGTGCGGAAACAACGCATAGGACTGGAACATCATGTTGACCGGCCGCTCATAGGGCGGCAGCGCGGTCATGTCCACGCCGTCGATCGAGATCGTGCCCGTGGTCGGCGTTTCGAAACCAGCCATCATGCGCAGCAACGTGGATTTGCCACAGCCGGATCCGCCCAGCAGGCAAAAGATCTCGCCGCGATAAATATCGAGCGTGACGTCGTCCACCGCGACGAACTCGCCGAATTTCTTTGTGAGCTTGTCGATCCGGACGTAGGGCGTGGCGCCCGGGTCCTTCCAGGGTTCGTTGCGTTCCTCAGGGCGCGGGTTGGCCATGCGCATCATCCCCCTGGATGCAGCCCCGGCGAACGATGTTCGCCGGGGCTATTGCTCAGAGCGCGCTTATTGACCCGTGCGGACCCGGGTCCAGGCGCGGTTCAGGTCGCGGCTGTAATCCTGCGAGTCCGCAAGGTGCGGGTGCAGTTTCTTCTTGACTTCATCGGTCGGGTAGACGGAAGGATCATTCTTGACATCGTCGCTGACGAGCGGCAGCGATGCCGCATTGCCATTCGCATAGGCAACGTAGTTGCTGATACCCGCGGCGATGGCGGGATCCATGATGAAGTTGAGGAACTCATGCGCGTTGCCCGGATGCGGTGCGTCGGCCGGAATTGCCAGCATGTCGAACCACATGATCGCGCCTTCCTTCGGGATCGAGTACGCCACATTGACCGGCGTCTCGGCTTCCGCGCCGCGGTCGCGCGCCTGCAGGACGTCTCCACTCCACCCCAGTGACACGCAAATCTCACCGGTCGCCAGGTCGTTGATGTACTGCGAGGAATGGAAATAGCGCACGTACGGACGCACCTTCAGCAGGAGCTCTTCGGCAGCCGCCAGGTCTTCCGCCTTCTCGCTGTTCGGGTCGCGGCCCAGGTAGATCAATGCGGAGTCCAGGACCTCGCTGGGCGCATCGAGCATCGAGATGCCGCACTTCGCCAGTTTCGCCGCGATGGCCGGATCGAACACCGCGCTCCAGCTGTCGATTGTGTCGGTGCCAATGGCCTTTTTGACCATGTCCGGGTTGTAGCCGAGGCCCGTCGTGCCCCACAGGTAATTGATCGAATGCTCATTACCGGCGTCATGAGCGGCAACGCGCTCCATGACTTCCGGGTCCATGTTGACCAGATTCGGCAGCTTCGATTTGTCGAGCTTCAGGAACACGCCGGCCTGGATCTGGCGCTCGAGGAACGAAGCCGAGGGCACGACAACATCGTAACCGGTGCGGCCCGCAAGCAGCTTGGTCTCCAGCACTTCATTGGAATCGAATACGTCGTAAGTGACCTTGATGCCGGTCTTCGCTTCAAAGTCCGCAATCGTGGTTTCGCCGATGTAGTCCGACCAGTTATAGACGAACAGGATCTTTTCTTCGGGTTGAGCCGCCGCATCGGCGCCCTCTTCTTTCTTGCCGCCACAGGCGGCCAGCAGGACGATGGCCGCAGCGAGCAGCCCAAAACGGAATTCATTACGCATGATTGCCTCTCTCCCGGTGTGTCGCCCGGTCCCCAATGGTCATTTTCGCCCGGACCCTGGATCCGGTACTTGTCGGCCTAATATAACAGCGGTCGGTCGGACTGCGCGCCTCAAGCGTCGACCTCAAGCGTCACCAATGTCCGCAGCCGTCAGATCAAGGCATCGGCGTGCTTTTTCGACCAGTTCGTCCACCTGGGCCTTCTCAATGACCAGGGGTGGGGCAATAATCATGGTGTCCCGCACGGCTCGCATCACGAGGCCATTGGAAAAACAATGGTCCCTGCAGATCAGCCCGGTGTCTCCCCTGTTACGAAACAGGGTCTTACTGCCCTTATGTGCGACGAGTTCCAGCGCCCCGATCATGCCAACACCCCGGACTTCGCCCACCAGCGGATGATCGGCCAGCTCCCGCCAGCGCTTCTGCAGGTAGGGACCGATGTCCTCCTGCACCCGCTCGACGAGGCGCTCGCGCCGCATGATTGCGAGATTCTCGATTGCGACCGCGCAGGCGACCGGATGCCCCGACCAGGTGAATCCATGGTTGAAATCGCCGCCCTTTTCGATCAGGACGTCCGCGACCCGATCCGAAACCATTGCCCCGCCCAACGGCTGATAGCCGGAAGTCAGGCCCTTGGCAATGGTCATGAAATCCGGCTCGAAGCCGAAGTGCTCGCAGCCGAACCAGCGTCCGGTGCGGCCGAATCCGCATATCACCTCGTCGGCGATCAGGAGTATTCCGTACTCGCGGCAGATCCGCTGGATCTCGGGCCAGTACGTATCGGGTGGAATGATCACGCCACCGGCACCCTGGATTGGCTCGCCGATGAAGGCGGCAACTCGCTCAGGGCCGAGTTCCTCGATCTTCTCCCTGAGGCGGCGTGCGGCCCGCAGGCCGTACTCGTCCGGGGTCACGTCGATGCCGTTCTCGTACCAGTAGGGCTGCTCGATGTGGACGATATCCGGGATCGGCAGCCCGCCCTGGGCGTGCATCGCCGCCATGCCGCCGAGACTGGCGCCCGCGATGGTGCTGCCGTGATAAGCGTTGATCCGGCTGATGATGACGCTGCGCTTCGGCTGACCCATCAGGTCCCAGTAGCGGCGGGTCATGCGGACGATCGTGTCGTTCGCCTCGGAACCGGAGTTCGTATAGAACACGCGCTTGAATTGCGGGGGCGTCAGCTCGGCGAGCAACCGCGAAAGCTCGATCGCCGGCGGATGGGCGCTCTTGAAGAAGCTGTTGTAGAAGGGCAGCTCGCGCATCTGGCGCGCAGCCGCATCGGCAAGCTCACCGCGGCCGTAGCCGATATTGACGCACCACAGTCCGGACATGCCGTCCAGGATCTGGCGGCCCTCGGAATCGTAGAGATAGACACCCTCGGCACGCGTGATGATCCGCGAGCCTTCTGCAGCCAGCGCCCGGAAATCGGTGAATGGATGCAGGTAATGCCGTGCATCGAGTTCTTGCCAGTCACGGGTCGCCCGTTCCGATTGCTTGATGCGTGGCTTCGCGCTCATGTGGTTTCGCCTGTCAGACGTTCAGCAACAGGTGCTCACGTTCCCACGAACTGATGACTCGCGAGAATGTTTCGTATTCGTTTTCCTTGACCGCTCCGTAGGCCGCGACGAAGCGCTCGCCGAACACCTCGACCAGCGGCTTGCATCCGCGCAGCATCGCGAGCGAATCCGCAAGCGTCATGGGCAGCGAAAATGGCAATTCATAGGCCGAGCCCGTGATCGGCTCGGTCGGCTTCAGGCCCTCGATCATGCCGAGGTAACCGCAGGCCAGCGAGGCCGCGATCGCGAGGTATGGGTTGGCGTCAGCGCCGCCTAGTCGGTTCTCGATGCGGCGCGCCTGCGGCTCGGAAAACGGCACCCGCAGGCCGGCGGTGCGATTGTCGAGGCCCCACTGGACATTGATAGGTGCCGAGTTGAAACGCGTGATGCGACGGTAGCTGTTGACGTTCGGCGCGAACAGCGACATCGACGACGGCAGGTATTTCTGCAACCCGGCAATATACGCCTCGAACAGCGGCGTTGCCTTGCCCTCGTCATCGCTGAAGATATTGGAACCGGTCTTCGCGTCCACGATGCTCTGGTGGATGTGCATCGCGCTGCCGGGCTCGGTGGCCAGCGGCTTTGCCATGAATGTCGCATACATCTTGTGGCGCAATGCCGCCTCGCGCGCCGTGCGCTTGAACAGGAATGCCTGGTCGGCGAGATCCATCGCGTCGCCGTGGATCAGGTTGATTTCCATCTGCGCCGCGCCCGCCTCGTGGATCAACGTGTCGATGTCGAGGTTCTGCGCCTCGCAGAATGCGTAGATGTCGTCGAACAAAGGATCGAATTCGTTGACCGCGGCGATGCTGTAGGCCTGGCGGCCGATTTCCGGCCGGCCAGAGCGGCCGATGGGAGGCTTCAGCGGATAATCCGCGTCGATATTCGGCTCGACCAGATAAAATTCCAGTTCCGGCGCGACCACCGGCTGCCAGCCGCGCGCGGCGTAAAGATCGAGCACGCGGCGCAGGACGTAGCGTGGCGACATCGGCACCGGGCGCCCGTCGTCATAGAAGCAGTCGTGGATGACCTGCGCGGTCGGCTCGGCGGCCCAGGGCACGACCCGGATCGTCTTCGGATCACCGACCAGGTCGATATCGATTTCCGACGGGTGAATCGCGCTGTCATCATCCGGATATTCACCCGTGACGGTCTGCAGGAAAATGGATTCCGGCAGGCGCATGCCCTCGTCTTCCGCGTATTTCTCGGCCGGCATGATCTTGCCGCGCGCAACGCCGGCCATGTCGGGAATGATCGCCTCGACCTCGGTGATCGAGTGGTCGCGCAGGAATTGCTGGATTTCGCTCATGTGGCTCGCCTGGCAGCGCGTGCGCGTCCGGCCTCGCCAAAGGCCGCGAACAGCGCGCGGGAAAACGGATTGTCCATGACCTTCCACTCCGGATGCCATTGCACGGCAAGCGCAAAAGCCGGCGCACCGTCGATGCGAAACGCCTCTATCACGCCATCCTCCGCTACCGCTTCCGTGAGCAGCCCGGCGCCGAGGCGCCCGACGCCCTGGGAATGCACGGAATTGACCTTGACGCGGCGCTGGCCCGCCAGACCATGCAGCAATCCGCCGTCAGTCAGTTCGATGTCGTGAGCCGGGGCGTACTGCGCTTCGAGCGGTTGCGTCGGGTCTTCACGATGATCGAGCTTTCCGGGCTGCTCCTGCAGCTTCTGCACCAGCGAACCGCCAAAGGCCACATTCATTTCCTGGAAGCCCCGGCAGATGCCGAATACCGGCAGGCCTGCCTTCACGGCTCTCGTGATCATCGGCAGGGTTGTCGCATCCCGCTCGGGATCATGCAGCGTGTCGGGCGTCGCGGGCTCACCCTGGTAGCGCAGCGGCTCGACATTCGAGGCACTGCCCGTGAACAGGATGCCGTCGAAGGAGTCCAGCCAGTCCTGCAGGTGCTGCTCGCCCAGCGCCGGCACGAGCACGGGCACCGCGTCAGCCGCCAGGGCCACGGCGTTGATGTACTTTTCGCCGACGCAGTGGAACCAGTGGTGGCCCAAAAGGCGGCGATCGGCCGGGATACCGATGACAGGCTTGCGCATTGACGTCTGTTAATTATTTTAAACGAACCCCCGATATAGGGGCCCATTCAACGGGGCCATTGTCTCACAAGAAGGGGGGTCGGCGCCCGGGCGTCGGAAGTGGGAAAACAGGCTGTGAATGCCTGCTTTTGGCCAATCGGGCCACGATTTTGCGATGCATAATCCTTGCCCGGCCTTATGACCGCTGGGTATCCTGAGGGGTGGCCCTCGCAGGCCCGCGCCTCAAGATCTTAAACGTTCGGTGATGCCATGGCCCTGCTCCGGGACGACTATTCGAATGCCCAGGCTTTCCTGGCCACACGCCCCGCGGTGAAGGTCGTGGACCTGCTGCTACCGGATCTCTGCGGCATCCTGCGTGGCAAGCGCCTGGACATTGCGGATCTCGCCACGGTCTATGAGAAGGGCATGTATCTGCCCGGCTCGATGTTTGCGCTCGACGTCATGGGCGGGACCATCCAGGCGACCGGTCTCGGATTTGACGAGGGCGACGCGGACCGCGCTTGCGTTCCGGTGCCCGGCAGCCTGTTTGCCTCGCCGTGGATGGGACCCGGCGTCGCCCAGCTGCAGGTCCAGATGCTCGACCACGATGGCCAGCCGTTTTTCGGCGATCCGCGCCACGTGCTGGACACCGTGCTTGCGCGCTACCACCGGCGCGGCTGGCAGCCGGTCGTCGCAATCGAACTCGAATTCTATTTCGTCGACCCGGAGCGCACGCCTGCCGGACACGCCCAACCGCCGCCGTCGCGCCTGACCGGGCGCCGCGAGCACCGCACGCAGATCAATTCAATGGCGGATCTCAATTCGGTCTCCGACATCCTGTCCGAGATCGCGGCGACCTGCGCCGAGCAGAATGTCCCGACCGGCACCGCACTCGCCGAATACGGACCGAGCCAATGGGAAGTCAATCTTCGGCATGTTTCCGATGCGCGCCTCGCCTGCGACCAGGCGATCCGGTTCAAGCGCGTCGTCAAGGGTGTAGCGCTGCGCCATGGCCTCGAAGCGACTTTCATGGCCAAGCCCTATGAAGACATGGCCGGCAGCGGCATGCACATGCATGTGAGCGTGGAGGACGAATCAGGGCAGAACGTATTCGCATCCGTTGATGAACTCGGCAACGACCTCCTGAAACAGGCCGCGGCCGGGCTGATCGCGACCATGGCCGACGGCATGGCGATATTTGCGCCCAATGCGAATTCCTACCGTCGCCTGCGCCCGGAGGCATACGTGCCGACGCATGCCACCTGGGGCTACAACAATCGAGGCGTCGCGGTCCGCGTGCCGGTCTCCGGTCCTGAAGACCGTCGCCTTGAACACAGGGTGGCTGGTGCAGATGCCAATCCCTATCTGTTGAGCGCTGCAGTGCTGGCCGGAATGCTGTACGGCATCGAGAAGAAACTGGCCGCGCCCGCGGCTCTGACCGGCAATGCCTACACGCAGTGCTCCACGGCGCCGCGGCTGCCGACCGACTGGCCGACGGCGCTTGCATGCTTCGGGGCAAGCAGCGTATTGCGCGAATTCCTCGGTGACCGATTCTCGCGGCTGTACGAAGTCACGCGCCGCGGCGAAATGCAGGATTTTGCCGCGCGGCTCTCGCCACTCGATTTTGCCTGGTACCTGGAGCCGGTATGAGCCTCGTCGATGCGGCAGCGCAAAGCTGGTACGAAGCATCGGTCAAGCGGCCGGCGCCCATGCCCGCTCTGGCCGGCGATATCGATGCCGACGTCTGCGTGGTCGGCGCCGGCATTGCGGGCTGCTCGACCGCGCTGCATCTCGCGGAGCGCGGATACAGGGTCGTGCTGCTCGAAGCCGAGTGCATCGGATTCGGCGCCTCGGGACGATCGGGCGGCCAGCTGATCCCGGGCTATGCCTGCGGCCAGGAGACATTGATATCGCAGCTCGGTCGCGATGACGCACGCCGACTGTGGGATTTCACGATCGAAGGCGTCGACCTGCTCCGTGAGCGGGTCCGGCGCCATGCAATCGAGTGCGACCTCAGCTGGGGCCATATGCACTGCGCAATCAAGGCCAGGCAGAGCGAGGAATTGCGTGATTGGCATCGTGAATTGGTGGAGGACTACGGCTACCGCTCGACCCGCTTCATGGGGCGCGCTGAGGTCGAGGAATTACTCGCGACCAAACGCTACTGCGCCGGGCTGCACGACACCGCAGCGGGCCATTGCCATCCGCTCAAGTATGCGCTCGGCATGGCCGCGGCGGCCCAGGCCGCCGGCGTGCATTTGCAGGAGGGCAGCCGCGTCACGTCGATCGAGCGCGGATCAACGGTCGTTGTGCGAACCTCAAACGGCAGCGTGCGCGCCAGGCAGGTTGCGCTGTGCGCCAATGTTGGTCACCACGACATCGCGCCCGCCCTCGCTCGCAAAATCATGGGGGTTGCCACCTACATCGTCGCGACCCGGCCACTGGGCGCGGAGCGTGCGACTGCCCTCATCCGCAACAATATGGCAGTTAGCGACGTCAACTGGGTGCTGGACTATTTCCTGCGCTCGTCAGATCACCGGCTGCTGTTCGGCGGCCGCGTCAGCTATTCGGGAATCGATCCGGTCGGCACGGCGCGCGCGACACGGCTTCGCATGCTGCGCGTTTTCCCGCAGCTCGCGGATGCCGAGATCGACTATGCCTGGGGAGGATTTGTCGACATCACGATGAATCGTGCACCGCATTTCGGGCGACTCGATCCTAATCTCTATTTCCTGCAAGGATTCTCTGGTCACGGCATGGTGCTGACCGGCATCGCGGGAAAGATCCTCGCCGAGGTCATCGCGGGCCAGGCTGAGCGTTTCGACGTCTACGCGCGCATCCGCCACCGCGATTTTCCGGGTGGCATGGCACTCCGCCGCCCGGCGCTGGTGCTCGCGATGCTGTGGTTCCGCCTGCGGGACCTGTTGCCCTAGGCCATCCGATCGACCCAGGCCACGCAAAGCGCAACCGCCTCCGCCGGCCGGAAATTCTTCGGGTCCAGGCACCATGCCAGCCACAGCCCATCCAGCAAGGCCGTCAGCCCGATTTCGGCGAGCCGGAGCTCGAAGCGCGGATTCGCCTGCGAGCGCAGGAAGTCTGCAAGCAAGGCGTGCAGTAAATCACCATAGCCGCGACCGACTTCGTCGTGCACCTTCCGCATCTCCGGCGACTGCCGAAAAAGCCCCCAGAAGGCGATCCAGGCGGTCAGCACCTGCGGATCGAGATTGGGCCGGGAGAAATTCGCTTCGAAGAATGCGCGCAACCGCGCGCGCGGTTCCTTTGGTGCGCGCTGCACGGCATTGTTGAATCCTTCGGATAACTGCCGGCTGAAATGCCGGTAGCTCTCGGCCACCAGTGCATTCTTGTTTGGAAAATGATGATTGATCAGCCCGATCGATACGCCGGCCTCGGCGGCGATGCGTCGTACCGACAGGCCTTCGTGGCCGTGCCGCTGCAGACTTGCGATCGTCGCTGCGATGAGCGCCTGGCGCCGGTCGTCGGCTGCGCGGCGTTTATAGCGCGGCTTGCGTGCCGCGGCTGTCACCGCGGCCGCGCGGCGCGCGCCGTACTCCAGCCCTTCGCAGGTGCTTCGCGCTGCCGGCATTCCGGAATCAGGCCGCGCATGCGCCGCCCGAATGCGCGCAGGCAGACCTCGCCCACGCTCAGGGGCCCGACCGTGTAGCTGGAGGAACTCATGCCGGACTGGACGCGCTCGATCAGCACCTTGTCCTCGAGATTGACGCGCCGGTTGATGCGCCAGTTGAGGTAGCGCGCCGCGCGCATTTCGCGGCGGCTGTCCGGATACACATAAATGATCTCGCGGATCACTGTCTCGGTCGGCGAGATCGGCAGGAACTGCATGAAATCGACCTGGTCCGGGTAGATGTCGAAAGCGACGTTCGGCCAGAGCTTGAAGTAGGTCCACAGCCGCTGACGTTCCGGCGGCAGGTAGTCGACCTTCGGCAGCAGGTTCTGGTACAGGCGTTCGGACCATTGGGATGAGGCCTGATCGCGCAGCACACCCCACATCTTGTCGATCCAGGACTTCGCCTCGATGCCGTAGCTCTGCCCGAAGAGACGCGCAAGGCCCGGATGAGCGACCGGAATGTGCAGGCCGTCCGAGTAATTGTCGGCGACATTCTTCCAGTTCACCGCGCGCGCGCGCAGCGTCACGCGGCCCTGCGGCACAAGTTCCTCGAAGCGATAGACGGCCATCTCGTCGATGTATGGCGCCGCCATCTCGCGCACGCCGGGCAGGCCCGGCGCGAAGCGCACGAAGACGAAACCCATGAAAATTTCCTGCTCGAGCGGCGCAAGCCCGTGCTTCGCCGTGTCGAGTCCCGGAAATGCTTCGCGTTGCGGCACGCCGACCAGGCGGCCGTCGTTCGCATAGGTCCAGGCGTGATACTTGCAGACGATGCGCCGGCCGCAGGATCCCTTGTCGCCATCCAGCAGGCGGGCAGCGCGGTGCCGGCAGACATTGTGGAACGAGCGGACCTGCCCGTCGTCTCCGCGCACGGCGAACACGGACTCGCCCAGGAAATTGAAGGTGTGGTAATCGCCGGGCTTCGGGATGTCGTTCACGTGGCAGACCAGCTGCCAGGAGCTGCGGAATATTGTCTGCTGCTCGAGTTCGAAGAACTCCGGATCGCGGTAGATCCAGGCGGGCAGGCTGTAGCCGTCCTCGCTGTCGGTCGGGGCGACAGGCACGCGTTCGGGGTGAATACGGGCATTCATTGTTGAACGATCGTACAGGAAGGAATCAGGGGCGGTCAAACTGGTGCTAGGATCGCGATTCCTCACGGGTGATTGCCATGACAAACATCAAGAATTTTCTGCTGCGCTTGCTTGCCGTGCTGGTATTGGCGCTGGGGCTCCCTGCCCTATCGCAAGCTCAGGTTGACCGCGACACGCAGGAGATCAACGGTTACGTGCTGACGGACGCGGGTCTCGCGCGTTACACGAAAGCGATCGCGGCACTCGGGCCGATTGCGAAACAGCAGTCCGGCGACTGCGATGACGACAGCGATGACGACAATGCGAAATCGATCGACCAGCTGGCGGCAAAAATCAATGCCGTGCCTGGTGCGAAGGCGGCGTTCCAGTCCGCGGGAATGACGGCCCGCGAATACATCGTGTTCTCGATGTCGATTTTCCAGGCGGGCATGGCTTCCTGGGCAATGAGTCAGCCAGGCGCCAAATTGCCACCCGGCATTTCAATGGCCAACGTCAACTTCTACCGCAAGAATGAAGCGGCGCTGACCAGGCTCGGCGAGACTACGCAGTCCGACGATTGCGCCGAGGACCAAGGCGAGGACGAAGTCACCGAGTGACCCGCGACGCTCGCGCGCCGCCCGTATCCGCGGCAGATAAACTAGCGGCCTGACGTCACGACGCGGCCCTGGGCTAGACTGGCCTGCATGCCGCTACGAATCTGCTTCGTCACCGCCGAATTGGCGCCCCTGGCGAAGGCCGGCGGTCTCGCCGACGTGGCAGCTGCACTGCTTAAGTACCTCACCAGCGCCGGCCACGATATGCGCTTGTTCCTGCCGGCCTACTCGAGCATCGATCGCAAAGGTCTCGACATCCATCCGGTCGAATTCATGCAGCACATGGCCGTGAAGATCGGCGCGCAGAATTTCCAGTACTCGGTGCTGAGCGCGCGCTTGCCGGGCTCTGGCGCAATCTTCTATCTGATCGCTTGCCCGGCCTGTTTCGCCCGTTCCGGCATCTATACCTCCGAAGCGGACGAGCATCGGCGTTTTCTGCTGCTGACGCATGCCGCATTCATGTGCTGCCAGCGCATGGGCTTTGCGCCGCAGATCCTGCACTGCAACGACTGGCATACGGCGATGGCGCCGTTGTGGCTGCGCACGATTTACCGTTGGGACAAGTTGTTTTCGAACACGCGTAGCGTGCTGACGATCCACAACATCGGCTACCAGGGTATCGTCAGCGCCACCCACGGCGCCGAGCTGCTGGCCGGCGCCGAGGCCAGCCTGCTGCACCAGCCGGACCTCCATGCCGGCCGCATCAACATGCTGCGCACCGGTTTGCAATATGCCGATCGGGTGACCACCGTCAGCCCCAGCTACGCGCGTGAGATCTTGACCGCCGAGTACGGCATGGGACTGGAAGACGTGCTGCAGGCGCGCAGTGGAGCGCTCGTCGGAATCCTGAACGGCGTGGATTACGACGAGTGGGACCCGCGCCGCGATCGCTATCTGCCCCGCCATTACGGGGCCAATCAGCTGCGCACCAAGGCTGACCTCAAGCAACAGCTACTGGTACGTCTGGAACTGCAGGATGCACCGGGACGTCCGCTGGTGGGCATCATCAGCCGGCTTGCAACACAAAAAGGATTTGACCTGTTGATCGACGTGTTGCCGCCGTTGCTTGCAACGCGCGACTTCAATCTCGTGGTGCTGGGCACCGGCGAACCTCGATACGAAGATTTCTTTACCAAGCTGCAGCGGCAACTTCCCAAGCGCGTGCATTTCCATCATGGCTACAGCGACGAGCTGGCGCACTGGATCGAGGCTGGCAGCGACATGTTCCTGATGCCCTCGCGCTACGAGCCTTGCGGACTGAATCAGCTTTACAGCCTGCGCTATGGAACAGTGCCGATCGTGCGCCGCACGGGCGGGCTCGCCGATACAGTCAGTCATTTTGACGCCGCGACCGGTTCCGGCACGGGCGTGGTCTTCAATGATTACAACGTTGAGGCCGTCAGCTGGGCCATCAACACCGCGCTTGATCTATACATGCGGCGAGGCAGCTGGCGCCGCCTGGTACAAAAGGGGATGGCGCAGGATTTCTCCTGGCAACGGCAGATACAACAATACAGCGAGATGTATCAGCAACTGGTACAGGAGTGATCCACTAGGTCGTCATGCCGGTGTCGCGGCCATACGCCCGATTGAGTGCGTGGCACCATGCTGCAAGGCCATCGTCAAGCGCGCCGTGCCAAAGCTTCCAGCGCCAATTGCCAGCCGTGGTTCCCGGCGTGTTGAACCGCGCTTCGGAACCAAGTCCCAGCAGATCCTGAATCGGTATGACCGCCAGGCTGGCCGACGAAGCCAGGACCGCGCGCGACAGTGCTTCCGGCACTGGCAACAGATCGCTGCGCAACTGAAAATCGACGCGCTGGCGCGCAGCGTCATCAAGCGCGCGATACCAGCCGAGCGCCGTGTCATTGTCGTGTGTGCCGGTATAGGCCACCGTATCCCGATCGATTCGGTGCGGGAGATGCGGGTTGCCCGGTGAACCATCAAAGGCGAATTGCAGCACCCGCATGCCCGGCAGTCCGAATTCGCGACGCAGCGCCTCGACCGCAATGGTGATGTCGCCCAGGTCCTCCGCCACGAACGGCAGGTCTGGCCAGTCGCGCTTCACTGTCTCGAGCAGCGCGCGGCCCGGCGCCGCATGCCAGGCACCGGTGCGCGCATTGGCGGCATCCGGCGGCACCGCCCAGAAATCGACAAGGCCGCGAAAATGATCGATGCGCAACACATCGAAAAGCTCGAGCTGCACCCGCAGCCGCATGCGCCAGAAGGAGAAATGATCGCGTTGCGCCTGGTTCCAGTCATACAGCGGGTTGCCCCACAACTGTCCGTCAGCGGAAAAATAATCCGGTGGCACACCCGCGAGCAACGCCGGCTTGCCGGTCGCAGTCAGCTGCAATTGCTCCTGGTGTGCCCAGGCGGCCGCCGAATCCGGCGCCACGTAGAACGGCAGATCACCGAACAGGCGCACCGCGCTCTGCCGAGCGTATTCGCGCAACGCCGCCAGCTGCCGTGCCGCTTGCCACTGTTCGGTGCGCAGCTGCTCCAGGCGCGGCGCCAGCCGCAGACTGGCGGATTCGAGCGCAGTGTGCTCGCGTTCCCGCAGTGGTGCCGGCCAGTCCCACCAGGCCGCGCCACCGCAGTCTTCGCCCAGCGCGACGAACAGTGCATAGTCCTCGAGCCAGTACTCATTGCCCTCGCGGAAGGCATTGAACTCGCCGCGCTGCTGCTGTGGATCGGCGGCCTCCGTGGAATCGATGAACCGGGGATCCAACGCGAAATCAGAGCGTGTCCAGTAAGGTGAACGGCTATCCGACACCGGTCCGAGCGGCAGCACCTGCCATACTGAGAAGCCGGCACTGGAAAGCCAGTCGATGAACGCACGTCCCGCCGCCCCGAAGGCGCCGCGCTCCCCCGGCAGCGCCGTGGGATGAAGCAGCACTCCGGCGCGCCGTCGATCAAACACCGGCAACCGACGACTGGCGGCGCTCATGAACTTAGGTCTGCATACCGGGCGTGCCGGCGCGGCGCATCACGCCACCTGTCGCCTGGTGCCCACGTCCCACCGACAATGATTGCCCCAATATTGCCGGCACGGGCTGCCCGAGGGCATCGTACAACCGTGTCAGCCGATGCCGGAACAACTCATCGAACTCGCGCACCGATTCGGCCGGATTGTATTCCCCCAGCCACCAGAACCAGTCGGAACTTTCACACAGCGCCAGATGCTGTTCGATGCGTGCGCGCGCTGCAGCAGCGAGGCCCGGTTGCGATAGCACCGAATCGGCGGCACGCTTTGCCTCAACCAGCAAATCCCAGGCGGCGTTCTTGTCGCGCTCGCCAATCCACGTGCCGAGCGTGCCGTGCACCCAACTACCGGCTATCACTTTGTTCAGCGGGGCCGGTTCGTGTTCCCGAACCAGAAACGTCGACAGCGTCATCAGCTCGAGCTCAGCGTGATCGGCCAACGCAGCGTACAAACCATTGAGAAAGTAAAAACCATTGAATGGATAGTGTTCCCAGGCGTTTTCGCCATCAAGTGCAATCAGCGTTAAGCGCCCGTGCTGTCCTGAATTCAGCCGTGCCACACGCTCAAGTTCGCCCACAAGATGGCCCACGGCATCATCACCGTGCCAGTTCGCATAGGTGAAACCGATCAAGTCAGACAGCTCGTCGTCTCTGAAGAAACATTGCAGCAGATGATTCGGCACTTGCCAGGCGCGACCTAGCTCTCCCGGTGTCGCCTCGCTCCAGGTCACATCAGATTGCGCCTTGAGGCAGCCGCGCAGCACATTGCCGCCGCTCGCCGTCCAGCGATAGCCGCAGCTCTCGATAATTTCAAGCGTCATCGCGCTGACGGCACCCTCAGATGGCCAGCAGCCGGCAGGGCGCACGCCGAACACCTCTTCGAACACCTGCGTGCCGGTGCGCATATGCCAGAGCGCACGCTCAGTGCCACCAGGGTATGCGGCGGCACACGGCAACGGAACGTCCGGCATGGCATCACGCGCGCTGTTGAAATCCACAAGCAACGGCATCAGCGGATGCGCGTAGGGCGAGGTGGAAAGTTCTGCCTGCCCCCTTTCCTGCAACGCCCGGAAACGCGGCAACACACCACTCAAGAGCTCGCCAATCAGTTCCAGCAATGCGCGACGATGCTGTGCCGTGAAGTTGCGCCCTTGTTGAATCAACGCCGCGACGCGCAAGTCGGAACGTTTGACGGTCTCGCCCAACCAGGCGATGTGAAACCATATCGCCAGATCACGCAGGTATTGGTCCGACGCAAAAGTCACGCGGTCTACCGTCGCCAGTGCCTCCGACAACCCGACCAGCTCCGCGTAGTGCGGATAACGCTCGATCAAGTGCTGGCGATGTGCCCTCAGACAGGCCTGCAGCAGTCGCAATCGCGGCTCCGCATCGGTCGGCAATGGTTCGTCGGCCAACATGGCCAGCACCGGATCGGGCAATTTACACCCGTCATGCAGATGCCCCGCAACGCGTTCCGCCATGTCTTCCAACTGCTCGAGCAATACCGGCGTGAAATTAATCACTGCACGCGCCGCCGGGTTGGCTTCCAGATGCGCGGCCATGTCCACATAGTCCTTGATGGCGTGGAGATACACCCAGGGCAGGATGTATTCGCCGGTCAACGGATCCCGATATTGCGGCTGGTGCATGTGCCACAGCAGCACCACCGGGTGGCGGAACGCCGTGCTCATCCGTCAGCGGGCGCGACTGCGTGCAGCATGTCGGCGGTGACCAGCACCACGCCATTGCCGGTGACATGAAAGAGCTTCGAATCGACCGCGCGATCGACGCCGATCTGCGTGCCCGCCGGCAATTCGCAGCCTTCATCCAGGATGGCATGACGAATGTTGCAGTCGGCGCTGATCTTCACGTCCGGCAGCACCACCGAACCAAAGACATTCGAGCGCTCGTCGACATGCACGCCCGAGAACAGCAGCGACTGCTCGATGCGCGCACCCGAGATGATGCAACCGCCTGATACCATCGAATTGATGGCGATTCCGCGCCGGCCGTCTTCATCCAGCACGAACTTGGCCGGCGGCTGATGCGACTGGTAGGTCCAGATCGGCCATTGCTCGTCATAAAGATTCAGTTCCGGCGCGATGTGCACCAACTCGATATTGGCTTCGTAGAATGCGTCCACGGTGCCAACATCGCGCCAATAGTACTGCGCGCGCGTCTTAACGTCGGAGAATGGATAGGCGTAAACCTGCAGCTTGTCGATCGACGTCGGTACGATGTCCTTGCCGAAATCATGCGCCGAATTCGGATTCTGGGCATCTTCAGTCAGCAGCTGGTCCAGCAGCCGGTTGTTGAACACATAGATGCCCATCGACGCCAGCGCCACTTCCGGATTGCCGGGCATCGGATTCGGGCTGGCCGGCTTCTCATCGAAACTCGTCACACGATTCAGATCAGTCACCGACAGAACGCCGAAGTCGCGCGCCTTCGCCAGTGGAACCTGGACCACGCCGACCGTGATGTCGGCGCCCTTCTCGACGTGCGAGGCGATCATGGGACCGTAGTCCATCTTGTAGATGTGATCCCCGGCCAGCACCAGCACGTACCGCGGCCGGTGCGAGCGGATCAGATCCAGATTCTGGTACACGCAGTCCGCCGTGCCCTGATACCAGTGCGTGCCGATCTGCTGCTGCGCCGGCACCACGTCGATGAACTCGCCGAATTCACCGCGCAGATAACTCCAGCCGCGCTGCACATGCTGGATCAGTGATTGCCCCTTGTACTGCGTCATCAGGAAAATCTGGCGAATCCCGGAATTGACGCAATTCGAGAGCACGAAATCGATGATGCGGAACTTGCCGCCGAACGGCGTGGCCGGTTTGCATCGGTGCTCCGTCAGATCGTGCAGGCGTTCGCCGCGTCCGCCGGCCATGACGACCGCCAACGCTCCGCTCGTGAGCCGGCTGACGTAGCGGCCTGACGAGGTGCGTTTTGGGGTCTTCGGCATAATCTATAAGGAAAGTATAGTACCGTGGCCGGGGCAGCCATGATCTCGCCTTTCATCATTCCGTAACAGGCCGACAACGTGAAACCGGTCTTCGGCTGGCTGGCGCCGCTGCAGGAAGATCTGCAACGCATCGCGTCCGGCCGTCACCACAATCCTCATGCGGTCTTGGGGGCGCATCTGCGGGCGGGCAGATTGACCCTGCTGGCATACCTGCCGGCCGTCCAGGCGGCGCAGGCCGCAGCCCGTGAACTCGCACGGCTCCCGAACAGCGACTTCTTCTGCTGGCAGGGTGCCCCGGGCCAGTTGCCGGCGCATTACCTGATGAACTGGACCGACAGCCACGGCGTCGCGCGATCACGGTTCGATCCCTATAGTTTTGCCCCTGCAATCGACACCAGGGACCTGGAGGGCTTCTCGGCGGGTCATCACACGAGTGCCTGGCATCTGCTGGGCGCCCAGCGCATGAATATCGATGGCATTGACGGCGTGCGCTTTTCCACCTGGGCACCCAACGCCGAGCGCGTCAGCGTGGTGGGGCCTTTTTGCGATTGGGACGGCCGGCGCTTTCCGATGCGCGTGCTGGGCGGCAGCGGCGTCTGGGAGATTTTCATCCCTGGTCTGGAAGCCGGCGAGCTCTATAAGTTCGAGATCCGGAATCGCACCACAGGCGCCGTCAGGCTGAAAACCGATCCGTACGGCCGGGCCACCGAGCAACGCCCGGGTACTGCCTCAATCGTCGTGCAGTCAAGTCACCAGTGGCGCGATGGTGACTGGTTCGCGGCGCGCACGCAGCGCGACTGGCTGCACGCACCGATGAGCATCTACGAGATTCATTGCGGCTCGTGGCGGCGACACGAGGACGGGCGCTTTTACTCCTGGAGCGAACTCGCCTCCGAATTGATTCCGTATGTCCGCGACGCCGGCTTCACGCACATCGAACTGTTGCCGATCACCGAGCACCCGTTGGATGACTCATGGGGCTACCAGACTACCGGTTTTTTCGCGCCCACCAGCCGCCACGGCTCCCCGGATGAGCTGCGTCAATTCATCGATCAGTGTCATCAGTCCGGCATCGGCGTATTGCTCGACTGGGTGCCCGGGCATTTCCCGCGCGATGCGCCCGGGCTCGCGAATTTCGATGGCGCTGCGTTGTACGAGTATCACGATCCGCGCAAGGCCGAACACCGCGACTGGGGCACACTGATATTCAACTATGAGCGGCACGAAGTGCGCGCCTTTCTGATTTCCAGTGCCTGTTTCTGGCTGGAAGAATTTCATTTCGACGGCCTGCGTGTCGACGCCGTGGCTTCCATGATCTACCTGGACTTCGGGCGCAAGCAGGACTTCGTGCCAAACCGGCTCGGGGGCCGCCACAATCTCGAGGCAATCGACTTCCTGCGTGCGCTGAATGCGACCACTCACACACGTTTTCCAGGCACCGTGATCATTGCAGAAGAATCGACGGACTGGCCACAGGTCAGCCGGCCTGCCGACGGTGGGGGGCTCGGGTTCTCGATGAAGTGGAACATGGGCTGGATGCACGACACGCTGGATTATTTCACCGAAGACCCCGTGCATCGCCGGCATCACCACCACAAGCTGACGTTTGCCATGATGTACGCCTACAGCGAGAACTTCGTGTTGCCGCTGTCACACGATGAAGTGGTGCACCTGAAGCGCTCGCTGCTCGGCCGGATGCCGGGTGATCGCTGGCAGCAGTTCGCGAATCTTCGCCTGCTGTATTCCTACATGTGGACGTTTCCCGGCAAAAAGCTGTTGTTCATGGGCGGCGAACTCGCGCAGCCCTGGGAGTGGGATTTTCGCCAGTCACTGCCCTGGTGGCTGCTGGATCAAGCCGAGCATCGCGGGGTGCAGCGCACGGTCACCGACCTGAATCGTCTCTATCGAAACGAGCCCGCACTGCACAAGCTGGAATTCGAGCCGCGCGGCTTCAGCTGGCTCGATTGCGATGACGCGGCCAGTTCAATCCTGAGCTATCTGCGTCACGGTGACGACCGGCATCTGATCGTGGCGCTGAATTTTACGCCCGTGCCGCGTCATGGCTACCGCCTCGGCGCGCCCCATCACGGGTACTACCGCGAAATATTCAACTCCGACTCCGGCCATTACGGCGGCAGCAATCTCGGCAATGCCGGGCGTCTGCACGCCAGCGCGCAGGCGCACCAGGGGCAGCAGTATTCGCTGGCGATCACATTGCCGCCTCTCGGCGCGCTGATCCTCGCGCCTGAATAGGCGCCGTTACAGACGCTTGAGCAGGCCGAGCTCGAGCGGATGCGACAACAGCGCATGCGCCGGGCGTATGCGGAGTTCGGTGCTGAATTGACCGGCGCTCGGTGGCGCCGAGTCGAGGACGTAAATCTGCGAGCCGTCGCTGTCCGTCTCGCCACTCGGGGTGAGCGTGGCGCGCCAGGCGTCATCGTCCGGCTGGTGTTCAAACGAGCACAATGGCGGCAGCTCATGTCCGCCACGTGGCAGTAAACGCTGGCCGTAGAATTCAACCGCCACGTCCGCAGGCGTGAGTCCGTTCAGTGTCACGGCCACTCGCAGCTGCAGGTTGCTGGCGCGCGCCAGCTCACGCGGCGCATCCGCCAAGGCGCGCAGCGTCACGCCCAGCCAGGCGCGTGCCACCCTCTGCTTCCATTGCGCCAGCTCGCGTGCGCCGGCCGCCCCGTTTGACTGCATTGCCGCCCCATGCGCAGCCGCCGGGCGATACATGCCGCGCGTGTAATCGGCAACCACACGGCGCATGTTGAATTGCGGAATCACCGTCATCATCGCGCGCTTGCAATAATGCACCCATTCGTGCGACAGCCCGTCGCCGTCACGCTCGTAATAAAGCGGCACCACTTCGTCTTCCAGCGTATCGAGGATCAGCTCGGCGTCGAGCGCGTCGCGCCGCTCCGGGTCCTGGGCCTGGCCTGGTGGAATTCCCCATCCGTTGCTCCCATCGAAGCCTTCCGCCCACCAGCCATCGAGAATGCTGAGGTTCAGGCGACCGTTGATGGCCGCTTTCATGCCCGACGTGCCGCTGGCCTCGAGTGGTGCGATCGGATTATTGAGCCACACATCTACGCCCGACACCAGCTGACGCCCCAGCTGCATGTCGTAGTCCTCGAGAAACACGACGTTGCCGGCAAACTCGGGTGCGAACATAAGCTGCTTGATCTCGCGCAGCACCTGCTGGCCGGGTTGGTCGGCTGGATGCGCCTTGCCGGCGAACAGGAACAGCACCGGCCGCTCCGAACCGTCGATCAGGCGCGCCAGCCGGGCGCGATCACGCAGCAACAGCGATGCACGCTTATATGTCGCGAAGCGCCGCGCGAAGCCGAGTGTCAGCACGTTCGGCTGCTCCGGATCGAGCAGGCGCGTGACGTGGCGCAGTTGCGCGGCACTCAGGGACTTGCGCGCGAACTCGCGCCGCAGCCGCTCGCGCACTCCGGCCAGCATGCGGGACTTGGTGTCCTGCGCCACCTTCCAGTACAGCTCGTCGGGCACCGCTTCCAGTACCTGCCAGTAGCTGGCGTCGGGCAGGCGCTGGCGCCAATCGGGGCCGACATGACCGTCAAAAAACGCATGCCAGGGTTGCGCAAGAAAAGTCGGCACGTGAACGCCATTGGTCACATAGCCAACCGGGTTTGCCGCGGCGCTGATCTCCGGCCAGCGGTCCGCGCAAAGCTGCGCCGAGACGCCGCCGTGAATGCGGCTCACGCCATTGATGTAACGCGAGCCGGCGAGTGCAAGGCGCGTCATGTTGAACCATTCCGGCACGCCGGGCGCCCGGCCCAGTTCCAGCAGCTGCACGACCGGAACGCCCAATGATTTCGCAAAGTCCGCAAAGCAGGTCGAGAACAGGTCATCCCTGAACGCATCGTGACCGGCGGCCACCGGCGTATGCGTGGTGAACACACAGGCCCCCGCGGCCAGCTCCAGCGCCGCATTGAAGTCCAGGCCTCGGGCCATGCCTTCGCGCAGCAGTTCGAAGGTCAGGAAGGCGGCGTGACCCTCATTGATATGCCAGACGGACGGCGCCAGGCCCAGTGCGCGCAGCGCGCGCACGCCGCCCAATCCAAGGATTATCTCCTGGCGGATTCGCACGCTTTCGTCTCCGCCGTACAGGCGGTGTGTGATGTCGCGATCCGCCGGCTTGTTGTCGGCGCAGTCGGAATCGAGCAAATAAACCACGACGCGCCCGACCTGCGCCCGCCATATGCGCGCGGTCACCTCTTTGCCGGCGATCGGGACCTTCACGGTGAGCCACGTACCCTGGGCATCACGCACGGGTTCGACCGGCAGATCGCGCGGATCGCTGTCGGCATAGTGCGCATGCTGCGCACCGTCATTGTCCACGGACTGCGAGAAGTAACCCTGCCGGTACAGCAAGCCGACGGCCACGAAGTTCAGCTGTTCGTCGCTCGCCGCCTTGCAATAGTCTCCGGCCAGGATTCCCAGCCCGCCGGAGTAGATGGGAAAGCTTTCATGGAAGCCATATTCAGCGCAGAAATACGCCACCAGGGGCGTGTCGGTCTGCCTCTCCGGCGCCGTTACATAGGCATCAAAAGTGGCCACCACGCGCTGATAACGCGCCAGGTAGTCGGCATCGGCGGCGGCCCAATCGAGATGCTGCTGGTCGACGCAACGCAGCAGCAGGCGCGGGTTGCCGTTGACCTGCTCCCACAATTCCGGATCGAGGTCCTCAAACAACGCACGCGTCGGGCGATGCCAGCTGAAAAACAGATTGCCCGCCAGCTCGCCCAAGCGTCGCAGCGATTCGGGAATTACGGACGTGACTTCGATCAAATGGGCCATGCAAATCTCATCCGGGAAGCAGTACAGGACATAACCCGCATAAACAACGCACTACCCGGCCCCGCCGCTCTGCGCTGGGCTGCATAATACTGGAACAAATGGTGGCCAGGCGGCCGACAGCGTGCCATTCCGCCAGTCCGGTCCGTCTGGGGGATGCGTTGAGCGCACGGTCGCGCTAGGATCATGGCAGCCAGCCGGCCGCGAACGGTGCCAGGAACCGATTGCAGATTCGGGCTGTTCCGGGAAATCCTTCGGTGAAGATAACCAAGCCCACATCGCTCGATATCGCGGAGCTTGCGCACGTGTCGCAGGCGACCGTGTCGCGTGCGCTCCGTGACAGCCCGCTGGTCCGGCCGGAGACGCGCGAACGCATCCAGGAATTCGCGCGCGAACTCCACTACCGAACCGACCGGAGTGCTGCAGGCTTGCGCACGAGGCGCAGCCGGACCCTGGCGCTCCTGCTGTTCGAGGAGTCATCGGACGAAGCGCCGATTAACCCGTTCTTCCTGTCCATGCTCGGCCACGTCACGCGCGCGGCTGCGCGGCGGAAATTCGACTTACTGGTCGCTTTCCAGCAGCTCAGCGACGACTGGCACACGGACTATGAGGTTTGCAACCGTGCGGATGGCCTGATCCTGCTCGGCTACGGCGATTACCTGAGCTACGCCGGCCGCCTGCGCCAGCTTGCCGAGACCGATACGCATTTCGTCATCTGGGGACCGGTCGTCGAAAACCAGCCGGGTCATTACCTCTGCTGCGATAACGTCCTCGGCGCGCGGCTCGCAACGCTGCACCTGCTTGGCCTCGGACGCCGCAGCATCGCGTTTGCGGGCGGGGCCTCTGACCATTGCCCGGAATTCCAGCTGCGTTACCGCGGCTATGCCGAGGCGCTGCGCGAGGCAGGCCATGCCCCGGACTCGAGACTGCAGGTGGATGCACAGAGCTTGGAGGCCGATGGCTACCGCGCGGCCACGCAACTGCTGGATTCGGGCGTAAAGTTCGATGCCGTATTTTCCGCCAGCGACCTGATTGCGATGGGCGTCATCCACGCGCTGCAAGACCGCGGCCTGACGGTGCCGCGCGACGTGGCCGTTGTGGGCTTCGATGACATCGCCTCCGCCGCACACGTCAATCCGCCGCTCACCACGGTGCGCCAGGACACGCGCGTGGCGGGCGAACTGCTGGTCGGCAATGTGATCAAGCTGATCGAGGGCGAGGCCGTGGACTCGACGCTGATCGCGCCGCAGCTAGTGATTCGCTCATCCTGCGGCGGCCAGATGCCGGCCTGAGCCGGCGATTCCGGCGCTCATCGCGCGATTCAGTTCGGCAAGCAGGCGCGGATCGTCATTGCGCGCATTCCGCAGCAGCACGCGCACGCCATGCGCCGGGACGGTCAGCTCGAGTGGCGGGCTTCCTCCCTTGACTTCGACCTGCTCCCCCGACGACGCATCGCGCCACTGCCCGGCGCTCAGCCAGCGGTCGATCATGAATCGCGCATCCGCCGCGCCCTTGTTCAGCAGCACCAGAGCCGTCTGGTTGACGCGGTCCTTTTCGTAGACCCTCAGGAAGGCCGCCCGGTCCCCGCCGATTTCAAGGTTGAGTTGCAGGCCGCGCTGCAGTGCCGGCGAATCCCGGCGGATACGTGCGATCTGCGCGAGCGCGCGGCGAATGCGATTGTCGCGGGCAGCGGCGATCCCCTGCGGGCCGAAGTAATTGCGGTTGCCCTCGTGCTCCCTGGTGCCGGCCATGAACGCCATCTCGGAGCCGTAATAGACGACCGGGATGCCGCGCGACGTGAACAGCCAGTTATGCGCGTCGATGAAACCGTCCTCGCTCGCGTTCATGCGCGACATGTCGTGGTTGTCGTAGAAGGTCATCAATTCGTAGGGGTTCCGGTAGACGCCGTCCTCGAGGTGCAGGTAGTCGAGCAATCGCGCGTAGTCGCTGCCCGGGTTCTCGAACACCTCGACCATGCGCGCGCGCCCGGGGAAGTCGAGCACGCTGACGGCGCCGTTTTCCGGCCATGTATGCTCGGCGATCTTCGCGGCGTTGTACTCGAAGCTCTCCCCGAACATGAAGAATCCGGGGTGCCGGGCGCGGATGCGCGCCGTGAACTCCCGCCAGAAGGCGTGCGGCATGTGGCGAATCGTGTCGATGCGAAACGCGCTCGCGCCCCGGTCAATCCACTGCAGGTAGGCGCGCACCAGATAGTCCATGACCTCGGGGTTGGTGTCGTCGAGGTTGGAGAGCTCGGCGAGATCGGGCTCGCGGTGAAACCAGCGGTGCAGCGGATTCGCCGGGTCGAGTTTCGCGGGCGGGAGATTCTGGTGGTCTGCCATCAGCCTGCCCTGCGCGTCGTAAATCTCGCCGAATCCCCGCTGGTCCACGGGCATCGTGTAGGACGGCGAGCCGTGGTTGCAGACGATGTCGAGGACGATCCGCAGGCCATGTTCGGCCCGCATACGGCGCGTGAAATCCGCGAAGCTCAGCCCCGGCGATTCGAGGTGCTCGTCCACCCGGTAGAAGTTGACGCCCCAGTAACCGTGGTAACCGGTCTTGCCATGGTCGGCGAAGAAGCCTTCGCCGATCTTGAAGCCGCCCGTGAAGGCTTCATCCGGGTTGTCCACGATCGGCGTGATCCAGACGGCGCTGAAGCCCATCTCGCGTATGTACTCCGCGTTATCGAGCAGGCCGCGGAAATCGCCGCCCAGGTAGCCGATGTTGTCCATCACGCCGTTCGCCCCGAGCAGCGGCTGGTCAAACGTTCGATTCGCGCCACCCTGGTCGCGATGATCGTTGGAGCGGTCTCCGTCGACGAATCGATCGGTCAGCGCGAAATAGACGGCCTCTGACGCGAATGGCTCGGTAGTGCCGTAGTACCCGGCTTGCAGCGTGCTCGCGCATGCGACAAGCGCGAGCGAGCCCGCCGCGAGGATCCATTGCCGGCCCCAGGCCCTGCTCATCGCCGCGGATCCTCGTGATCATCCACCCGCAACGTTGCCAGCCCCGCGAGAACCATCAGCACGCCGCCGGTCGCAAGCGCATAGACGCTCTGACCGTCGAACAGGACGCGCACCAGGACCCCGAGAACGCTGGCCGCCATGATCTGCGGGATGACGATGAAGAAGTTGAAGATGCCCATGTACACGCCCATTTTCGCCGGCGGTACGGCGCCCGACAGCATTGCGTAGGGCAGCGAGAGGATCGAGGCCCAGGCGATCCCGACCCCGACCATCGCCAGCAGCAGCATGTGCGGATCATCGATCACGAGAAATGAAATCAACCCGGCCCCGCCGAGCGACAGGCTGAGGAGATGGGCGCGCCTGCGTCCGATCCGCGCAGCGACGAACGGAATCATGATCGCGGCCAGTGCGGCGAAGCCATTGTAAGCGGCGAACAGCACGCCGACCCAGTTGGCGCCTTCGTTGAAGGCAGCCGATACGGTGTCCGTTGTGCCATAGAAGCGGCCGGTCACCGCCGAGGTCGTATAAATCCACATCGCGAACAGCCCGAACCACGACAGGAACTGGACCACCGCGAGCTGGCGCATGGCCTTGGGCATGTCGAACAGATCGTTCACGATGCCATAGAGCGCGCCCCCGGTACGGCCGCTGGACTGGAGCGATGCAGTGATGAGCTGCAGCACACCGAAAATGAGGCTGCCGATGCCGAGTACGTAAAGCTGCTTTTCCCAATCGAGCATGGCAACGACAACGCTGAAAGCCCCGCCCGCGAGGATCCAGGCGGCCCCCGAAGCAAGGTAGCGCTGCGTGCCGCGAGCCACGGTCGTCGCCGCCGCCACCGCCTTGTGCGTGGCGCTGAAACCGGCGAGCTCCGCCGGCGAATACTCTTTCGTGGATGCAATGGTCCACAGCACCGCGCCCAGGAATGCGAAAGCACCCAGATAGAACGCCCATTTGACGGAGTCCGGAATGCCGCCATCGGCCGCCACATTGCTGACCCCGGCCCAGTTGGCGAGGAGCCACGGCAGCGCCGAGGCGACCACCGCCCCGACACCGATGAACAGGCTCTGCAAGGCAAATCCGAAGGTCCGCTGCCGGTCGGGCAGCATGTCTCCGACCAGCGCGCGGAATGGTTCCATGGTGATGTTGATCGACGCATCGAGGATCCACAGCGTGCCCGCAGCCACCCATAGCCAGGGGCTGTTGGGCATCGCCAATAGCGCCAGCGTCGCGAGGATGGCGCCGACCAGGAAATAAGGCCTGCGCCTGCCGAGCCGGCCCCAGGTCCGGTCGCTCATGTAGCCGATGATTGGTTGCACGAGGAGCCCCGTGGCGGGCGCAGCCAGCCAGAGGATTGGCAGGTCGTCGACCGACGCTCCGAGCGACTGGAAGATGCGGCTGACGTTGGCGTTTTGCAGCGCGAAGCCGAACTGGATCCCCAGGAACCCGAAACTCATGTTCCAGATCTGCCAGAAACTCAGCCCCGGTTTTTCGCGCATAGTCTCCCCTGCTTGCTGAGTCTCACGTTGACCGGCAAGCCGCGCAACGCGATGCAATCGTATTCAGTGCTGCCTGCAGCGGTGGTTCGACTGACAATTGTGCCTGGAGGCCGAGCGACGTGCTGCGGCAGGCAGGCGAGGCGGACCGGGGCCAGGCATGCTGAATTTCGACAATGCTGAAGACAGGCCGGGCCACGCGTCCGCGCTCGTGTCGGCGCAACCCGACAGGGACTGGTGGCGCGGCGCCGTGATCTACCAGATCTACCTGCGCAGCTTCGCCGACAGCAGCGGCGACGGCACCGGTGATTTGCGCGGCATCATCGCGCACCTGGACTACCTCGCGGGCCTCGGCGTCGATGCAGTGTGGATCACGCCGTTTTTCGCATCGCCGATGAAGGATTTCGGTTACGACGTCAGTGACTATCGTCAAGTCGACCCGATCTTCGGCACGCTCGGCGACTTCGATCAGCTCGTCAGCGAGGCACGCCGGCACGGGATCAGGATCATCATCGACCAGGTGCTGAGCCACACGTCAGACCAGCATCCGTGGTTCCAGGCCAGCCGCGGGGACCGGGTCAATGACAAGTCCGACTGGTACGTCTGGGCCGACCCCAAGCCAGACGGTTCCCCGCCCAACAACTGGTTGTCGATCTTCGGCGGCTCGGCCTGGCAGTGGGAACCGCGGCGTCAACAGTATTACCTGCACAACTTCCTGGTCAGCCAACCGGACCTGAATTTCCACAGCGCCGCAGTCGTCGCGCAGATGCTCGACGAAGTGGAGTTCTGGCTGAAGCGCGGCGTGCATGGGCTGAGACTCGACGCGATCAACTTCTGCTTCCACGACCCGCTGCTGCGGGACAACCCGCCGAAGCCCGCGTCGCAACGCAAGGGACGCGGCTACACGGCCGACAACCCATATGCCTACCAGTTTCACATCTACGACAACACGCGGCCCGAGAATCTGGAATTCCTCGAGGTCCTGCGTCGCCTGATGGACCGTTATCCCCCGGCGATCACGCTCGGGGAGGTCTCCAGCGAGGACCCGCTCGCGACGACCGTCCAGTACACGAGCGGTAACAAGCGCCTGCACATGGCCTACAACTTCGAGTTGCTGATCGACACGTTTTCGACTTCGCACATCCGCAATGTGATCGAGATGCTCGAGGCCGGGGCGGCGGACTGCTGGCCCTGCTGGGCCATCGGCAATCACGACGTGGCGCGCGTCGCAACCCGCTGGTGGGGCAGCGATGCGCCGGCATCTCGAGCGAAACTGCTCAATGCCTTTCTGTTTTCGCTGAAGGGCACCGTGTGCAGCTATCAGGGCGAGGAACTCGGACTGCAGGAAGCCGACTTGCCGAGGGAGGCTTTGCAGGACCCGTACGGGATCGCTTTCTGGCCCGCTTTCAAGGGACGCGACGGTTGCCGCACGCCACTCCCCTGGAACGAACAGGACGACGCCTGCGGCTTTTCCAGCGCGAAGCCCTGGCTGCCGATTCCCGCGCAGCACCGCGCCAACGCGGTGAGCCGGCAGCAAGCCGACCAGAATTCGGTCCTCAATGCCTACCGGGCATTTCTGCGCTGGCGGCGGGGTTATCCCGCGCTGCGCCACGGGGGCATCCGGTTCATCGATTCGCCCGCCGACACGCTCTGCTTCGTCCGCGACTACGCGGGCGGGTCGATTCTGGCCTGCTTCAATTTCTCCTCCGGCAGCTGCTCCGTGGGTCTTGCGGGCATGGACCCGGAGGAACTGAGCGGCCACGGCTTCGATCGTTGCAGGCTGTCGCCGGGCTCTGTCGAAATTCCGGCGCTCGGCGCGTTCTTCGCCAGGCTGCCGGATGCCACGGTTTCCCGAAGCGCCTAGCTGCCTTTCGCCATTCGCAGATCCAGCCAGACCGCCAGAGCGAGCACAAGCCCGCGCGCGATGTACTTGATCTCGGGCGAGACGGCCATCAGGGTCATGCCATTCAGCAGGCTCGCCATGATCAGCGCGCCGAACAGCACGCCCAGGACCGTGCCCCGCCCGCCACGCAGGCTCGTGCCGCCGATGACGCAGGCGGCAACGGCATCGAGTTCCATCAGCGAACCGACTGTCGAGGTCGACGCGCCGGAATAGGCGGTCTGCATGAACCCCGTCAGCGCGACGATGCAGCCCATCAGCGCAAAGGCGCCGATGATGGTCGCCCGCACCGGCACGCCGGAAACCGTTGCCGCCTCTTCATTACCGCCAATCGCGTACAGATACCGGCCGAACGGCGTATTGGTCGTCAGCTGGTGCACGAGTGTCGCAACGGCCCCGAGGATCACGAGCGCAAGCGGTACGCCGCGATAGCTGTTCGTCACGATCAGGACCAGCAACACGAATTGCGCCAGCACGAACAGCTTGAGGAATGTCAGTTCGCCGTCATCGATCTCGAAGCCATGGGACTTGCGGCGCGCGCGCGCGCGCAGCATCGATGCCACCAGCGCAAGCACGACCGCGGTCGCGAGCACGTAACCCGCGCCGGCGGGCAGGTAGTAGGTGGTCAGCAGCGAATACAGATTCTGGTTGCCGCCCTCGACCACGGGCACGGTCTGGTTGTGGATCGTCAGCCAGTGCAGGCCGCGGAACACCAGGAGCCCGCCCAGGGTCATGATGAAAGCCGGAATTCGCTCGATCGCGATCAGCGCGCCCATGCCTGCCCATACCACGACCGCCCCAATGGCAGCGATCAGGAGCGCGACCGGCGCCGGCACATCGAGCCAGAACACGAGCACGGCCGCAACCGCGCCCGCCAGCCCCACGCCGCTGCCGGCCGACAGGTCGATCTGACCCGGCAGCAGCACGATCAGCATGCCGAGCGCAAGAATCGCAGTCACGGCGAGCTCGACCGACAGCAGCGACAGGTTGCGTGGGGAAAGGAATACCGGCTCCTGCCAGGCAATGAATGCCCAGATCACCACCAGGGCGATCGCCATCGACAGCTCGCGGGTGGCGAACTTCTTCAATTCACGCCGCCTGGTTGAGCCGGCCCATGGCCGCTGCGAGCAGCCGTTCCTGGGTCGCCTCGGCGCGCGCAAATACGCCACCGATCCGGCCCTCGCAAAGCATCACGATGCGATCGCTCATCCCGATGAGTTCCCCGAGTTCACTCGACACCAGCACGATAGCCTTGCCGCTGCCGGTCAGGCGGTTGATGAGTTCGTAAACCTCGAGTTTCGCGCCGACGTCGATGCCGCGCGTCGGCTCGTCGAGCAGCAGCACCTTCGGCAAGGTCATCAACACCTTGCCCAGCACGACCTTCTGCTGGTTGCCGCCCGACAGGGTGGCGACCGGCTGGTCGAGGGTGTGCACCTTGATGCGCAGGTCCGAGACGGTGGCTTTCGTCTGCGCGATCTCGGCGTCGCCATCGATGAAGGGTCCGCGGCATAATTTCGCCAGCGAGGACAACGAGACGTTGAAGGCCACGCCCTGCGGGAGCACGAGCCCGAAGCGCTTGCGGTCTTCCGACACGAGCACGAGCCCGTCGCGCAATGCCTCGCGCGGACCATGCGAGTCGAGGGGGCTGCCGTCGAGCTCGACGGATCCGCTCGTTCGGGTGCCCCAGAGTCCGATCAGGTGCAGCAGCAGTTCCGTGCGCCCCGAACCCATCAGGCCGCCGATGCCGAGCACCTCCCCTGCCCTCGCCTCGAATCCGATGTCGCGCAATAGCGGTGGCGACTCCTTCGTCGCCGCCACGCCGAGCCCGCGGACGGCGAGCAGCGTCTTGCCCCGCGTGGGCTGACGGCGCGGGAAGAAGTCCTCGATCCGGCGGCCAACCATCAGCCGGATGACTTCATCGACGCTCGTGGCGTGGGCGTCCAGCGTGCCTTGCGCGGCGCCATCGCGCAGCACGGTTATCCGGTCCGCAATGGCGAATACCTCGTCCAGCTTGTGCGATATGTAGATGCAGGCCGTGCCGCGCAGGCGCAGCTCGCGGATCAGCTCCAGCAGCGCATTGACTTCGTGCTGTGCGAGTGCCGCCGTCGGCTCGTCCAGCACCAGGACTCTCGGCTTGCGCGCGATCGCGCGCGCAATCTCTACGAGCTGCTGCTGGCCGACACCCAGATCCGCGACCCGGGTCGCCGGGTCGAGACCGATGCCGCACTCCGCGAGGGTCGTGGCCGCGCGCGCATACACCTGGTTCCAGTCGATCAACCCGTGGCGGCGTGGCAGCGCGCCGAGAAACAGATTCTCGCCGACCGACATCTCGGGAAACAGCGCGATTTCCTGATGGATGATGGCAATGCCCGCACGCTCGGCGTCGCGCGTCGAATGGAAGCACGCCACCTGGTCGCCGATCCGCACCTCGCCCTCGTAGCTGCCATGGACATGCACGCCGGCAAGCAGCTTGATCAGCGTCGATTTGCCCGCGCCGTTCTCACCGCAGAGCGCGTGCACTTCGCCCGCGCGCAGCTCGAAGCTCACGCCATCGAGCGCCGTGACGCCGCCAAAACGCTTGACGATGTCGCGGGCTGACAGGACGACGTCGCCGCTCACGGCTGCGGCGGCCGCGCGGATTCGGGAATGCCGCGGTAGACCTCGTCGTAGCTGGCAAGCCCGTCGCGGATGACGGTGTCGATGATGTTGTCCTTCGTGACGGTGACCACGTCATAGAGCACGGCCGGCACGTCGGTCTGGCCGTTGTTCACCGTCTGCCGCGCAACGACGACGTGGCGTCCGGCGAGTCGTGTTGCGAGTTCCGCCGCGCCCTGGGCAAGCGTGCGCAGCGGCTTGTAGATGGTCATTGTCTGCGTCCCGGCGGCGATGCGTTGCAGCGCGACGGTCTCCGCATCCATTCCCGTCACCAGCACCTTGCCCGCCAGGCCCTCCTCGCTGAGCGCCTGGATCGCGCCACCCGCGGTGCCGTCATTGCTCGCCAGTACGGCATCGAAGTCCGCTCCGTTCGCAGTGATCGCCGCATTGACGATGCGCTTCGCGTTTTCGGGCTTCCACTCCTCGGCCCAGTCCTCGTGGAGGACTTTGATGTCGCCGCGCGCGATCAGGGGCTGGAGCACCAGATCCTGGCCCTGCTTGAATTGCGCCGCGTTGTTGTCCGTCTTGGCGCCGTAGATACGAACGATCCTGCCCCTGCCCGGTCTGGGCAGGTGCTCGACCAGGAATCGCGCCTGCAGTTCACCGACGTGCACGTTGTCGAAACTCACGTACAGGTCCGGATCGCTGTCGCGGATGATGCGGTCGTAGGCAATGACCGGTATGCCGGCTTCGTGCGCCATGGCGACTGCCTTCGCCATGGCCGTGCCGTCGTGCGGGACCACGACCAGCACGTCCACCCGGTTGGTAATCAGCTTTTCGACGTCGCTGATCTGCACCGTATCGTCGCTGTTCGCGGCGAGGACGAGCACACGCGCCCCCAGCTCGCCGGCACGCTTGACGAACATGTCCCGATCCGCCTGCCAGCGTGCTTCCTTCAGCGTATCGAGCGACAGGCCGATCGTGATGCCGTCCTTGCGCGGGCTTACGGCGTCGAGTCCGCCCTTGGCGAGAGTCAGGCCGATGAGGACGCTTACGACCAGCGAAATGATTACCAGTGGAATGCGGATGTTCACCAGGCACCTCGGCGAAGCGGTCCGGATTACCCGCCGCGCGCTTCAGTCTAGCAATGAAGCGGGCCGGACCGAATGAACCGCGGCGCCTGATGCATACGTATTCAGGGACTTGAAGGACGCTGCCCCCGATGATTCACTGTCGCGCATGCCGGGAAGAGCCTTGCCCATGGTGAAGTGGTTGCTGGCAGCCGCACTATCGCTGCTCGCCGTAAACGTGAGCGCCGCGAACGGCATCGAGCAGCTGGAGCCCGCCTTCTGGTGGGTCGGCATGAAGGACAGCCGCCTGCAATTGATGGTGCACGGCGAGCGGATCGCCGAGCTGGATCCGGCAATCCAGTACCCCGGCGTCTCGATCGACGGTGTGACGCGGACCGACAACCCGAACTATCTGTTCATCGACCTGATGCTCGCAGACGACACGCGCCCGGGCCGGTTTCGCATCGACTTCCTCCGCGACAGCGTAGCGGCGCTGAGCCACGAGTATGAGTTGCTGGCGCGCGAGCCCGGCTCCGCCGCCCGGGCCGGCTTCAGTCCCGCCGACGTCATCTATCTTGCGATGCCGGATCGCTTCGCGAATGGCGACACGGGCAACGACCAGGTCGCCGGTTACCGGGAGGGGGTCGAGCGGCGCGACCCCAACGGTCGCCACGGCGGCGACCTCCAGGGCCTGATCGAACATCTTGATTACATCGCAGGCATGGGCTTCACGCAGCTATGGCTGAATCCCGTGCTCCAGAACGACCAGCCGCAGGGGTCCTACCACGGCTATGCGATCACCGATTTCTACCGCGTGGATTCGCGCCTCGGGAACAACGCGCTGTACCGAACGCTGTCGCAGGAGGGGCAAAAGCGCGGCATTGGACTCATCATGGACGTGGTCCTGAATCACTGCGGGTCGGATCACTGGTGGATCAAGGACCTTCCCGCCCGTGACTGGCTGAACCATGACGGCCGATTCGTCGGCACGAATCACAGCCGCGAGAGCCTGCACGATCCGCACGGCGCCGAGGCGGATCGCCGCAGCTTCACCGAGGGCTGGTTCGCGCCGGCCATGCCGGATCTCAACCAGAGAAACCCTCTGCTGGCGCGCTACCTCATCCAGAACAGCCTTTGGTGGATCGAGTTTGCGGGCCTGTCGGGTCTGCGCGTGGACACCTGGGGCTACTCCGACGGCATTTTCCTTGCCGACTGGTCCCGACGCGTGATGGAGGAGTATCCCGCGCTCAACATCGTCGGCGAGGAATGGAGCCTCGACCCGGCCATCATTGCCAGTTGGCAGCGCGGAAAGCCGCCACCCGGCGGCGATGGCGCCGTCATTCCGAGCCTGTTCGACTTCCCGCTGCAGGCGGCCGCCTTGCAAGGCCTGCTCGAGAAGGATGACTGGAATGCCGGGCTGCATCGAATCTACCGCACGCTCGCCAATGACTTCGTCTATCCCGATCCGTACAACCTGGTCGTCTTCCCGGACAACCACGACATGAGCCGCGTGTTTACGCAGCTCGGCGAGCGGCCGGAGCTGTACAGGATGGCAGTCGCCTTTTTCCTGACCACCCGCGGTATCCCCCAGCTCTTCTACGGCGACGAGATCCTGATGACGAACAAGGGCACGGACGCGCATGGCGTGATCCGCAGCGACTTTCCCGGCGGCTGGGTGGGAGACCGCAGGAGCGGCTTCACGGGCAAGCGTCTGACGGCATTGCAGCGCGAGGCGCAAGAGTACACGCGCCGGCTGCTCCACTGGCGCAAGGGTGCGGACGCGATACATCGCGGCCGGTTGACGCAGTTCGCGCCCGAGGGAGGCACCTACGTCTACTTCCGCCACTCCGACCGGCAGAAGATCATGGTCGTGATCAACAAGTCACCGAACCCGCAAAGGCTCGACACCGCCCGGTTCCAGGAGTTGATCAGCAGCGACAGGCTTGCGACCGACGTCCTTTCGGGGCGGCAGCACCGGCTCGAGCAGGGTCTCGAGGTCGCGGGCAGCAGCGTGACGATCCTGGAGCTCGCAGCTGCAGGCGACGCCAGGGCAGGCAGGCTGGTCCTTCACGAGCAATTTGCCTCGAAGCACGTTGACGCCCGCAATGTCGAGGTCTGGCTGCCGCCAGGCTACGGCCAGGAGCCGGCGCGCCGCTACCCGGTCCTTTACATGCACGACGGTCAGAACCTGTTCGATGCATCGCCCTGGCGATCCATTTCCGGCGTCAACTGGGGCATGGATACGGCGATGGCGCGATTGATCCGCCAGGACGCGGTACGCGCGGCGATCGTGGTCGGCGTCTGGACCACCCCGAAGCGGTTCGAAGAGTTGATGCCGCAGAGGGCTGTGACAGGCGACCCGGTGGAAGGCCTGCATGCCGACCGGTTGCTGGGCGATCGCTACCTTCGTTTCCTCGTCGAGGAACTCAAGCCGTTCATCGACTCGACCTACCGCACGCTGCCCGACCAAGCCGATACCTTCGTGATGGGCTCGAGTATGGGCGGACTCATGTCGGCTTACGCGATCAGCGAATTTTCGGGGGTGTTTGGCGGCGCGGGCTGTGTCTCAACACATTGGCCCATCGGCGGCGGTATCGTGATCGATTACCTGGAGAAGCAACTGCCGGCTCCGCTGGGCCATCGCTTCTACTTCGATTTCGGCACGGCAACACTCGATGCCGAATACGAGCCGTACCAGCGGCGCATCGACGCGCTGATGCAACGCGCCGGCTACACCGATGGCGTGAACTGGATCACCCGGAAGTACGAGGGTGACGAACATTCGGAACGGGACTGGCGCCAGCGGGTCGATGTGCCGCTGAAATTCCTGCTGGGCCGCTGACCCGCATCAGGCCCCGGCGCCCGCAAAGAAAAAACCCCTTGCCAGCCGCACTGGCAAGGGGCTGTAAGTCAGGCGCGGACGCCGCTTAGCGCCTATAGTTGATGCCGAGCAGGAACTGTCGGCCGTATTCCTGATAATCCTGCTGGCGCGCCTCGATCACGGAGTAGGCAATGTAGGGCTCGTTCGTCAGGTTGTTGACCTGGAACAGGATCGACAGCCCTTCGAGCCGGCCGGACTCGAACGCGTAGCCGATCTGTGCGTCGGTGATCTGGTCGCCCTTTACGTACTTGAACGCACGGTCATTCGCGAAATTGGTGACCTCGCCGATGTATTTCGAGCGCGCCCGCGTCGCGACGCGCGCCGAGAAGCCGCTCTTCTCGTAGTACAGCGTCGCGTTCCAGACGGTCTCCGACAGGCCGGGCAACGGGATGGTGCCCAGATTGTTGCCAGTCAGGAAGTTGTTGCCCGGCGGATCCTGGATCTTGATGCCGCTTTCCGTTAGCGAAAGGCTCAGGATCGCGCCGAAGCCGTCAAGCGCCTCGGTGAATATATCTCCCGGCAGCGACACCGAGAACTCGAGGCCCCTGAGGTCGCCACCACTGCCGTTGACCGGGCTCGTGAAGGAGCCGATCGTCTGCGGCGTCACGCCCGGCGGAAAGAAGCCCGGCGGAAATGTCGGGGTCGGGAAAACCGAGAAGTCGAACGACTGATCCGTCTGGTTATAAATGTAACTCTTCAGATCCTTGTAGAAGGCTGCAATCGAGACGTACCCCTTGCTGCCCTCGAAGTATTTCTCATACGACAGGTCGAACGCATCTGCGCGCCACGGATCGAGTCGCGGATTGCCACCGCTGCCGCCCGGCCTGCCGTCGAGCGGGTTATAGCCGACCTCGCTCGACGCCTTGAGCTGATCCATTCGGGCCCGCGCAATCTCACGCGCGATGCCGACGCGGATTGCCTGCTGGTCAGGCAACAGGAACGCGAGGTTGATGGCCGGCAACACGTCATCGTAGGTCTTGCCCTCGGTGAACGGCACCACGAGGTTGTTGACCTGGTCCTTGGAAAAGGCGTCGGAGCTCTGGTCGGTCCGCACCCACTGCAGGCCAAGGTTGCCCCGCAGCGTGACATTCTCGGACAACTCGCGATCGAGGCCGCCCCGCACGAACGCCGTCGTGACCTTCTCCTGCACGGACCAGTTCTTGCCGATCAGGTAGTCAAAGCCAGGCGTCGTTGGTGTCCCATAGACGATCGACTGGAAGTACGCATCCAGCACGCCCTGCACGTTGAAAGCAAGTGCGCTGCCCGCGTCGGCATACGACAGGTTGGTCGGGCTGAGCAGGTACTGGGATTCAACCAGGAAACGCGCGTTACCGATCGTGAAGAGGTTGCCTTCAGGCTGGACCTTGTCCTTGGTGCGGTCCGCGTAGTTGACGCCGGCCGCTACGCTCGCGAACCAGGCGCCGTTCAAGGAACGCTCCACGTCAATACGACCCGAATTTAGCTCGTCCGCGACGTGCGGAATCTTGCTGTAGCCCGAGCCGTAGATGGTGGGGCCGACCAGCACCTGAGTCGGGTCGGCGTAGTCGAGGTCGAAGGTCAGCGACGGCATCGAGCCGTTTTGCAGCTGCCACCGGCCCGTATCGCCGATGTTGAACGTGGGATTCGCGACCGCGCGCGGTGGATACTGCGAGTTGATCTCATACTGCTGTTCGTCGCGGGTTGCCTTCGAGTGGCTGAGGTCGGCCGTCACGGTCCACTCATCCATCGAGAACCTGTTATTCCAGCCGGCTGCGAAGATCTCGTCCTGCGTCTTGAACAGGAAATTGCGTGCCAGCGGCACGCGATAGGTCAGGTCACCCCCGACGACCGTATTGTTGACGATTACCGGATTATCGAAGCCCACGATGGTGCCGGGCGGAAGTGCCGCATCGCAGCACGGCGTGGGTCCTGACCCGATCGGGTAGTTGCCGAAGTTGACCTCGAGGCTGCGCGCATTGTCCACCTGGTCGCGTTCGGTGTAGTAGATGTCGAGGATAGTGCTGTACCTGTCGCTCGGCGTGAACTCCAGCACCGCCATGGCGCCGTCACGAACATTCGTGCCCATATCGGTGCGAACCTTCATGCCGTTCGTGACATACACGCCGAGTGGCAGCTGCGGATGGTAGTTGAAACCGTCCACGGCCGGATCGTTCGGGTGCCACGGCTCATAGGTACCGGCGCCCTGGGTCGCAAGCGGCGAATCGAGCCGCGCGACGCCCAGAGCGATGCCAAGCGTTCCGTCGCGGAACTGGTCGATGTACGAGAAGCTCGTCCGGTAGCCGTTATCGGACGAATCTGCGCCGAGATTGTCGTTCGAGTTCTGCTCGCCGCGAATGTTGAACGCGAATGCGCGGCGACCGTACTGCAGCGGCCGAATCGTACGCAAATCGATGGTGCCGGCAAGGCCCTGCCCCACCAGTTGGGCATCCGGCGTTTTATAGACGACCACGGAGTTCAGGAGCTCGGACGGGTACTGGTCGTACTCGATGCTGCGGTTGTCTCCGGTGCTGACCTGCTCACGTCCGTTCATAAGGGTCGTCGTGAAGCCCGGATCCGTGCCGCGCAGACTGATTGCCGACGCACGGCCCTCGGCGCGCTGGGAAGTAAGGCCCGGCAGCCGCGAGATGGACTCGGCGATGCTGGTGTCCGGCAACTTGCCGATGTCCTCGGCGGAGACCGCCTCGACGATGCTGCCTGAATTGCGTTTGACCGCAATCGCCTGCTCGATGCCGACACGAATGCCGGAAACGACGACTTCGCCGAGCGCGGCAGTCCCAGCGGGCTGATCCTGGGCGGCGGCGCTCGCCGATGCCGACAGGGCCGCGGTGATCGCGATGGACAGGACCCAGCGACGGCTGAGACCTGAGGTGGCGACTTCAAGATCTGTTAGGACGGCATTCGTCCGATGCTGAGACTTGCCCATGGTTTCCCCCTGGAAGAACGCGGATCTCGACCTTGAACGATGTTAGGGAGCGCCCGTTGTGGCCGCAATACACTGCATACGTATACATGCGGCCGTACGGGATAATGGCCACATATGCACCGCCTCCGTTTGTGGTTTTTGCTCACTCTGGCCTGGGTACTGTGCGGCACCGCCAGCGCGGAACCCGTTGCCGGCGTTTCGTCGCCGGGCGGTACGCTGACCGTGATTGTGTCGCTCAACGACGAGGGTCGGCCCGGCTATGCGATCGCCCGCAGCGGCAGACCCGTGATCGTCGAGTCCCGGCTAGGTTTCCTCCTGACCGACGCCCCGAAACTCGAACGCAATTTCGAGCTGACCGACAGCAGCACCCGCAGCGTCGACGAGACCTGGGAGCAGCCCTGGGGCGAACGCCGTTATGTCCGCAACGTATTCAATGAGTTGCGGGTGCGCATGCAGGAAAAAACAGTGCTGCACCGCCGCCTGGAAATCGTATTCCGCGTCTACGACGACGGCGTGGGCTTCCGCTACGAATTCCCAGATCAACCACAACTCAAGCAGGTGAACATCGCAGATGAGTTGACGGAGTTCACCGTGGTCGAGCCAGCGACGGCCTGGTGGATTCCCGCAGGTGAGTGGAACCGCTACGAGTACCTCTATAACAGGACGCCGCTTGCCGAGGTGGGACAGGCCCATACGCCGCTGACGATGCGGTCGGCGGACGGCCTGCATGTCGCGATTCACGAAGCCGCGCTGGTCGACTATTCCTCCATGTGGCTCCGCAGGGTCGCCGGTCAGCGGCTCAAGGCGTCGCTCTCGCCGTCGGCCGACGGCACCCGCGTGCGCCGCACGGCTCCGTTCACGACGCCATGGCGCACGCTGCAGATCGCCGACAGCGCTGCTGGTCTGTACATGTCCGACCTGATCCTGAATCTCAACGAGCCGAATGCACTGGGTGACGTTTCCTGGGTCCGGCCCTTCAAGTACGTCGGCATCTGGTGGAGCCTGCACCTCGACACTGAGAGCTGGGCCTCAGGCCCGAAACATGGCGCGACCACGGATAACGCGAAGCGTTACATCGACTTTGCAGCGGAAAATGGTTTCCGCAGCGTGCTGATCGAGGGATGGAACGAGGGTTGGGACGGCGACTGGTTCGCCGACGGCAGCAGCTTCAGCTTCACCCGTGCTTACCCTGATTTCGACCTCGTTGTGGTCGCGGCCTACGCCCGCGAGCGCGGCGTGCGCCTAGTTGGCCATCACGAGACGTCCGGGTTCATTGCGCACTACGAGGATCAGCTCGAGGACGCGCTTGATCTTTATGCGCGCATGGGTGTCGATAGTCTCAAGACCGGATATGTCGCCGATGCCGGCGGCATCAAGACCCGCGGCGCCGACGGTGCGATCCGCTACGAATGGCACGACGGCCAGGTCATGTCGCGCCACCACCTCAAGGTGGTGACCGAGGCGGCGAAGCGCCACATCATGGTCAACCCGCACGAGCCGATCAAGGATACGGGCCTTCGCCGCACCTACCCCAACTGGGTCGCACGCGAGGGCGCACGCGGCATGGAGTACAACGCCTGGGGCAATCCGCCGAACCCTCCCGAGCACGAGGCGAACCTCGTCTTCACGCGCATGCTGGCCGGTCCGATGGATTTCACGCCCGGCGTGCTGAGCCTGGTCGGCCGCGGGGGCCAGCCGATCCAGTCGACGATAGCCAAGCAGCTCGCGCTTTACGTGGTCATCTACAGTCCGATCCAGATGGCGGCCGACCTCCCGGAAAACTACGCAAAGTACCCGGGCCCGTTCCAATTCATCCGCGACGTCCCGGTGGACTGGGCGGACACCCGCGTGCTGAACGGCGAAGTCGGCGACTTCGTCACCATCGCGCGCAAGGACCATGAAAGTGAGGACTGGTATCTGGGAAGCGTGACTGACGAAAACGCACGCCGGCCGCGAATCACCCTGGATTTTCTTGATCCCCGCCGTAGTTATTCCGCGCAGGTCTATCGCGACGGCGACGACGCGGACTGGAAAACCAATGCCCATTCGATCGTGATCGAGACCCGGCCGGCGAAGCACGGCGATGTCTGGGAACTCGCGCTCGCGCCCGGCGGCGGCCAGGCGATCCGCTTCGTCGCCGCGGCGCCCACACAATGACCGCAAGTTCAAACCGGACTCTGCTCGCGATGGTCGCCGATATCGGCGGCACCAATGCGCGCTTTGCCCTGACCGACCTACGGCATGCGACGCCGCATCTGTCCCACCAGCGCTCGTTGGCCAGCGCCGAGTTTGCGAGCCTCCAGCATGCGGCCGAGCATTACCTCGAAAGCGTCGGCGAGCGGCCCTCGCGCGCGGCGATTGCTGTCGCCTCTCCGGGCGGGATCGATGAGATTCGCCTGACGAATCGCGCCTGGTCGTTCAGCCGGAGCGAACTGCAGAAAAGCCTGGGTCTGGATGCGCTCGACGTGCTCAACGACTTCGGCGCCGTCGCCTGGGCGGTCCCGGCTATCGCCCCTGCCGATGTGGTGACGCTGCACGGTATGCATGGCGCGCCGCTCAGCGGCCCTGTCACCGTGCTCGGACCTGGCACCGGCCTCGGTGTCGCGTTGTTGACCGGAGATGCCGCGCGCGGCTGGAACGTGGTCGAAACCGAGGGCGGCCATGTCAGCTTCGCGCCGCTCGGCGAGGAGGAAAGGCAGGTCGCAAGCTGGCTCAACGCGCGGTTTGACCGTGTCTCGAACGAGCGGCTGCTGAGCGGCACCGGTTTGTCGCACATCCACGCCGCGCTGGCCTCAGGCGACGAATTTTCGTCGGCACTCGACCAGCGCGCGACCTTCCGCGACCCGGGCGCGATCGTCGACGCCGCGCTCGCCGGTCACGATCTCATCGCACGCCGCGCGCTTGCCCGGTTCTGCGCAATCCTCGGAAGCGTCGCCGGCGATGCCGCGCTGATGCACGGCGCCCGTACGGTCATGATCGCAGGCGGCATCGTGCCTCGCTTCATCCCGTTCCTGCGCAGCAGCGCGTTTCGCGAGCGATTCCTCGCGAAAGGACGCATGGCCGCCTATCTCGAATCGGCGACGGTCGGGATCATCACCCATGCCGCGCCCGGATTGCTCGGCGCCGCGATGTACCTGCGCACTGGTACGCACCAGGAACGTGCCTGATCAAGGCGTCAGGCGAATTTCGAAGCAATGATGAGCGCGCTGGTCGCGCTCGAAATCCAGCGGAATGGTCTCTTGCGTGATGTCGGTGACCGAGACATCTGACAGCGCATCCGCATCCAGCTTGAACTTCCGGAAATTGGTCGAGAACAGCAGCAGCCCGCCTGGCGCGAGCCGCACCAGTGTCGAGCGAATCAGCGCGACGTGGTCGCGCTGGACGTCGAACTCACCCTGCATGCGCTTGGAGTTCGAGAAAGTCGGTGGATCCAGAAAGATCAGGTCGTAGCGCTCGGCGTCGTCAACTTCCAGCCAGTAAAGGCAGTCGGCCTGCACAAAGCGGTGGGCATCGCCGCGAAAACCGTTGATCTCCATGTTGCTGCGCGCCCAATCGAGGTAGGTGCGCGACATGTCCACGGATGTCGTTGTGCTCGCGCCGCCGGCCGCCGCGTGCACACTCGCCGTGCCGGTGTAGCAGAACAAGTTCAGGAATCGCTTGCCCCTGGCCGCGTCGCGGATACGAGCTCGGGCAATGCGGTGATCGAGGAACAGGCCGGTGTCCAGGTAATCCGTGAAATTCACGAGAAATTTCAGTCCTGCCTCTTCGACGACAACGCGTTCGCGGCTATCGTCGAGCGCCTCGTACTGCCCGCCGCCTTTCTGGGGCCGACGCGTGCGCCAGTAAACGGCATCCATCGCAAGGCCAGCCACTTCGGGCATCATTGAAAGCGCCTCTTCGCGGCGCGCGCGTGCTTTCTCACGGTCCACCGTCGCCGGTGGCGCGTACTCCTGCACGTACAGCCAACGCCCGCCGAATCCTTCCGGATCCGCCTGGTACTGATCGATCGCAAATGAATACTCGGGCATGTCTGCGTCATAGATGCGAAAGCAGGAGATGCCTTCCCGGCGCGCCCAGCGGGAACGCCCCTTGAAATTCTTGCGCAGGCGGTTCGCGAACATCTGGGCACCGGGCCGCAGTCGCGCGGCCTCAGCGTCGATGGGCGGCGGCCGGCCCGGTTCGTAGGGGCGGTCGAATTCCGCCGGCTCGATCCTGATCCGCAGCAACCGGCATTCGATCGGTCCATTCATCATCCGGTGCGTGCGCCGCGCATTGATCCCGAGTTCGCGCCCGAGCGCCGGGTTGCCGGTGAAAACCGCCGCCTCCCAGCCCAGATAGCCCTCGCGCAGTCGCTTGCCGAGAAGCCCATACAGTTCGCGCAGCGCCTCGGTCTCGCCGAGGCGCTCGCCGTAGGGCGGATTGGCTGCAATCAGGCCGGCCGGCGCCGGTGCAGCCGGAAGAGCGCCCAGTTCGCACCGGTGAAATTCGAGCAACTCGCCGAGGCCTGCGCGGGCGGCATTCGCCGCGGCGTCTTTGAGCACCACGGGATCGCGATCGTAGCCACGGATGCGCCCCGGCGTGAGTCGATCGACGGTGCCGCGCGACACCGCTTCCGCTCGCACGTCGTCCCACAACTTTGCGTCGTGCCGCCGCCAGTGCTCGAAGCCGAAGCGCGCCCGCGTGAGCCCGGGCGCAATGTCGGCTGCGATCAGTGCAGCCTCGATCGGCAGTGTGCCGGAGCCGCACAGCGGATCGACGAAAAAGCCGCCAGCCTCCGCGATCGCCGGCCAGCCGGCGCGCAGCAGGATGGCGGCTGCAAGATATTCCTTGAGCGGTGCAGCGCCCTGCCCGCCCCGATAGCCGCGCCGGTGCAGGCTGTCACCGGAAAGATCGATTGCGACAGCCGCCGTGCCGCGCCCGATGTGCACGTTGATCCGGAGCGCAGGTGCCGCACGATCCACCGACGGGCGCGCTCCGGTCTTGTCGCGGAACTGGTCCACGATCGCATCCTTGACCCGCTGCGCGCCGAACTGCGTGTGGTCGATGCCGGGTACGCTGCCCGAGAAATCAACCGCCAGCGTGTCGGTCTCTCCCATGTGCTCCGACCAGTCGACACCGCGGATGCCGTCGTACAGCTCGCGATCATTCGCAACCGGGAACTCCGAAATGCGCCACAGCACGCGCAGGCCGACCCGCGACCACAGGCAGGCGCGATAGGCGTCGGCGAGCGTCGCCGTGCAGGCCGTGCCCCCCTGCACTTCGCGCAGTTCCTTGACGCCGAGCGCCGTCAACTCGGCGGCCAGCAGGTCGGCCGTGCCGGTTGCAGCGGTCACGAAAAGCGGATTGGTACTCATGACCGGTCAATCTCGATCATTTGCATACCGCGGCCAGGCCGCTCCAAGGTTCGTAGCAGGATCCGGTAGATATCCGGGTCGAAATTTCCGGGGCGCCGTTGGAACTCTGAAGGTTCAACGGCGCCCTGCACCGCCCCAAGGTAGCGCCAACGATCAAAGACGTGGGTCTCCTCGGCGCCGCTCCAGTCGCGCTCGCGGATGCCGATACGCCCCGGGAATGGCCAGTCGCGGCGTTTCAGCCGCGCGAATGCCAGTCGCGTGCGGATCGCATGTATCAGCGCAGGTTCCTTTCCGATGCAGGCGCCGCGGCAGCGTCCGAGCTGAAGGGCGACGCAGGAGCCTCGCCCAGCCTCCAGTCCAAGTTGCCTCGCGCACAGCTCATGGTCGCGGACGATGCCCGTGAGTGCGCGCTCGGCATCGCCGCGGCTGCGGAACATGCCATAGCTCTCGTCAGTATCCGTGTCCGGATCGAGTTCCGAGATGCTCGCGCGCAAGGATTGGGCGTCGGCACCGAGCCGGATTGCCCAGAGCGTCGGGGTCGCCGGGAACCGGCGATTCAACAGCGGCCGACGCTCCTTGATCAGGCACGCCTCCGTGATCAGCGCGCCGAACTCGCCGGCGGTCGCGATCCATTCGATGCGCCGGACCAGGCGCGTGAGTTCCATCGCCCTGCGTGAACGTTGATTTGCGGCGAAATGCGCCAGCACCCGCGACTGGATGTTTTTCGCCTTGCCGACGTAAAGCAGTGCATCTTCCTCGCCGTGAAACAGGTAGACGCCGGGCCCCTCGGGCAGCTCGTCGACGAGCCCCGCATCGAGCTGCGGCGGAAGCCGCGGGGCCTGCATCAGATGCTCCACGATACGGTCGAGCTCGGCGGGCGGCCATCGCCCGCGCACAATGCGCAGCAATTCCGCGAGCACCTGTGCATCGCCGAGTGCCCGATGACGCGCGGCACAGTGGATGCCATAGCGCGCCATCACGGCGTCGAGATTGTGGCCGCGCTCGCCCGGCGTCAGCGCGCGGGAGAGCCTGACCGTGCACAGCACGGGCGCGCGCAAGCGGCGGCCCATGCGCCGAAATTCACCGCGCAGAAAGCCGTAATCGAAGCGTGCATTGTGGGCGACGAACAACCGGCCCTCGAGCCGTCGCAGGATGTCGTCGCAGACGGCGGCGAATGGCGGCGCATCCGCCACCATGTCGTCGGTGATGCCCGTGAACTGCTGGATCGCGAACGGGATGCGTACACCGGGATTGACGAGTGTCGAGTACTCCTCGACTACACGGCCGCCAGACAACAGCACGATGCCAACTTCCATGACGCGGTCGCGCAGTGTGTTGCCGCCCGTCGTCTCTAGGTCGACGCAGGCGACCTCGCCCGCGAGCGGCGCGTCAATCGGCTGCACCGTCCATCGTCAGCAGCGGGCCGTAAAGGTCGGGCCGCCGGTCGCGGAACACGCCCCAGGCATGGCGACAGCCGCGAATCTCCTCGAGATCGAATGTCGACGTCAGGATGGATTCACTGTGGTCATCGGCCTGCGCGACGACTTCGCCCGTGTGATCCGCGATGAATGAATGCCCGTAGAAGGTCATTTCGACCTTCTCGCCCTGCTCCTTGCCGATGCGGTTCGAGGCGACGAGCGGTATCACATTCGCCGCCGCGTGACCCTGCATCGTGCGCTGCCAGTGCCAGCGGGAATCAAGCGCCGGGTCCTGCGGCTCGGAGCCGATCGCGGTCGGATACAGGAGAATTTCGGCACCCATCAGTGCCATCGCACGCGCGCATTCAGGGAACCATTGGTCCCAGCAGACCGCGACGCCCAGTATGCCGAAGCGGGTCGGCCAGACCTTGAATCCGGTGTTGCCCGGAGAAAAGTAGAATTTCTCGTGATAGCCGGGACTCTCGGGGATATGCGATTTGCGGTAGGTCCCGAGCAAGCTGCCGTCGGCGTCCACCATCGCAAGCGTATTAAAGTAGGCGTTCTGCGCACGCTCGAACACGGAGACGGGCAACACGACCTTGAGCTCCGCCGCAACCTTCGAGAGCCGCGCGATAGCGGGATTCTCCGCAATCGGCGTCGCGAGCTCGAAGTGCTTTGCGAGGTGATCCTTGCAGAAATACGGCGACTCGAACAGCTCCTGGATCAGGATCACGTTGGCGCCGCGGCTGGCTGCATCGCGGATCAGGCGCTCGGCATTCGCGATGTTGGCCGGGCGGTCGGAGCCGCAGGCCATCTGGGTGGCAGCCACCGTGACCTTCATGAGAGGTCGATCCAGGTCGTCTTCAGCTCAGTGTATTTGTGCAACGCATGCAGCGACTTGTCGCGGCCATTTCCGGATTGCTTGAATCCGCCGAATGGCACGGTGATGTCGTCGGCGTCGTAGCAGTTCACGAACACGGTGCCTGCCCGAATCGATTTCGCCACCCGGTGGGCGGTCGCCAGGTCCCGAGTCCAAATCGCAGCGGCCAGGCCATACATGACGTCATTCGCCATCTTGACCGCTTCATTCAGGCTCTTGAACGTGAGCGCAGACAACACGGGTCCGAACACTTCCTCGCGCGCGATCCGCATGTCCATCTGGACGCCGTCGAACACGGTGGGTTCCACGAAGAATCCACCGGACTCCTCGCGCACCCGGCGACCGCCGGAGCGCAGATTCGCGCCGCCCTTGCGGCCGGATTCGATGTAGCCCAGCACGGTGTTCATCTGGGCCTGGTCCACGATAGCGCCCAGCTTCGTTGCCGGATCGAGCGGATCGCCCGGCGCCATGGACTCGCCGATCGCGACGATCCTGTCGAGCATCTCGTCGCGGATCGATTCGTGCACCAGCAGCCGCGAAGCCGCCGAGCACATCTCGCCCTGGTTGAAGAAGATGCCCATGGCGGCAGCCTTCGCAGCCCGCTCCAGGTCGGCGACATCCGCCATCACGATATTGGGCGACTTGCCGCCGCACTCGAGCCAGATGCGCTTCATGTTGGAGCGCCCGGAGTACTCGAGCATGCGCCGGCCGATACGCGTCGAGCCGGTGAACGCGATGCAATCAACATCCATGTGGAGCGCGAGCGCCTCGCCGGCCGTGTGACCGAATCCCGGCACGACATTGAACACGCCTTCCGGCAATCCGGCCTCGATCGCGATCTCGGCGATGCGCAGCGCCGTCAGCGGCGATTTCTCGGAGGGCTTCAGCACGACCGAATTGCCGGTCGCAAGCGCCGGCCCCAGCTTCCAGCAGGCCATCAGCAGCGGGAAATTCCAGGGCACGATCGCGCCCACTACGCCGACCGGCTCGCGCGTGATGAGGGCTAGCGTGTCATGCGGAGTCGGCGCAATCTCATCGTAGACTTTGTCGATCGCCTCCGCATACCAGGCGATGCAGCGCGCGGCACCCGGAATGTCGATCTTCAGGGAGTCCGAGATGGGCTTGCCCATGTCGAGCGTCTCGGTCAGCGCGAGCTCCTCGCGGTGCTTGCGGATCAGTTCCGAGAAACGAAGCAGGACTTTCTTGCGCGAAGCGGGCGCCATGCGCGACCAGTGCCCGTCCTCGAATGCACGGCGCGCGCTTGCAACCGCCACGTCCACGTCCCGTGAGCTGCAGGCGGCGATCTGTGCGATGGACTTGCCGGTCGCCGGATTGATGCAGACGAATGTCTCACCGGAGGCCGCCGGCAGGTACTTGCCGTCGATGAACGCTTCGGTGCGCAATTGCAGCGTCGAGGCACGTTCACGCCAGTTGGTCGTCTTTGCTTCGCGTTTCAAGGCTGGCCGCTCCGTTTCAGAATGTCGGTGGCGTTGCGGCACTGATGATCTCACAGCGCTCACGCCCGCGATTGCGGAATCTGTGCGGCACGGTGCTCGAGAAATAGTATGCATCGCCGGGCCCCAATACCTGGGTCTGGGCTCCGACCGTCACTTCAATCCGGCCGCTGACTACGATCCCGCCCTCCTCGCCCGCGTGACTCAACATTTCCGAGCCGGTGTCGGCGCCGGGCGCGTAGACCTCGTGCAGCAGGGCCATGCGCCGCCCCGGGCGGTGGGCGGCGACCAGGCGCAGGGAGACTGCGTCTTTTCCGAGCTCGACGAGTTCCTTGCTCGCATAAAATACCTGCGGAGTGGAGGCCGGATCCATCGTGAAGAACTCGGCAAGCTGCATCGGCAGCCCGTCCAGCACTTTCTTGAGCGACGCAACCGAAGGGCTCACGCGCCCCTGCTCGATCAGCGAAATCATGCCGTTGGTCACGCCGGCCCGCTTGGCGAGTTCACGCTGGGAAAGGCCGTGCATCAGGCGCACCGCCTTCAACCGGGCGCTGACATCATTGGCCACGGCTTTCGCCCCGCATGTCTATGATATTAAACAGAACTTGCGTAATATCGCGCCTGCATGCGATGAGTGTCAATTATCCTGATCACGTCCTGCCCACGGAGCCGCCGCCAATGACTTCTACTCCACCCAAGCGCGCCGCGCTCGAAGCATTCTGGATGCCATTCACGGCCAACCGCCAGTTCAAGTCGGCACCGCGGCTGCTGGCGCGCGCTGAGGGCATGCATTACTGGACACCGGATGGACGGCAGATTTTGGACGGTTGCGCCGGACTCTGGTGCGTCAATGCCGGCCACGGAAGACGCGAAATCACCGAAGCGGTGGCGACGCAGATCGCTGAAATGGATTACGCGCCGCCATTCCAGATGGGCCACCCGCTCGCATTCGAACTCGCAAACGCCCTGGTCGAAATCTCACCGAAAGGTCTCGACCACGTGTTCTTCACGAACTCGGGATCGGAGTCGGTGGACACGGCGCTCAAGATCGCGATCGCCTGGCACAGGGTACGCGGCGATGCGGCACGCACGCGGCTGATCGGACGCGAGCGCGGCTATCACGGCGTCGGCTTTGGCGGCATTTCGGTCGGCGGCATGGTCAACAACCGCAAATACTTCGGCGCATTGCTGCCCGGGGTTGATCACATCCGTCACACGCACGACTACGCGCGCAATGCGTATTCACGCGGACTGCCGGCGCACGGCGCCGAATTCGCCGACGATCTCGAGCGCCTGGTCGCACTGCACGACGCCTCGACGATCGCTGCGGTCATTGTCGAGCCGATTGCGGGATCCACGGGCGTGCTGTTGCCGCCGCGCGGATACCTCGAACGGCTGCGCGAAATCTGCACGAAGCACGGAATCCTGCTGATATTCGACGAGGTCATCACCGGCTTCGGGCGCACGGGATCTGCATTTGCAGCGCAGGAATTCGGCGTCGTGCCGGACATGATGACCTGCGCGAAAGGCCTGACCAATGGCGCGATTCCGATGGGCGCAGTATTCGTGCGCCGCGAGATCTACGACGCATTCATGACGGGGCCGGAACAGGCCATCGAATTGTTCCATGGCTACACCTATTCGGCCCACCCGGTCGCCTGCGCCGCCGGCCTCGCGACACAGCGAATTTACCGCCAAGGCCTGTTCGAGCAGGCGCGCGCGATGGCGTCGTACTGGGACGATGCCGTGCACGGGCTGAAGGGACGGCGACATGTCGTGGACCTGCGCAGCTATGGCCTGGTCGCGGGCATCGAACTCGAACCGCGCGCCGGGGCAGCCGGCGCGCGCGGCTATGAGGCCCTGGTGGCGACCTTCGAGCGCGGCTTGTTGATACGGACCACCGGCGACACGATCGCGCTATCGCCGCCGCTGATCATCGAACGCGCGCAGGTTGACCGGATTTTCGAGACGCTCGCGGCCGTGATCAACAGCCTGCCATAAAAAAGCCGGGCCGCCCTTTGGCGGCCCGGCCGGTATCAAGCGATTCCGTACCAGGAAGAAGTCTTACTCGCCGCCCCAGGGGAATGTCGTCGAAATCGAGAACAGGACGCGCGCTTCCGTGTTGAACACGTCGTCCGTGATCTTGTCCGAGCCGCTCAAGTCCGTGCCCGTGAGCTTGAGTTCCATGTCGAAGTGACCGACCGTGCGACCGACGCCCACCGAGTAGTCCATGTACTCGAACCCGTCGAAGATGTCGCCATAGTTGTAGCCGGTGTGCAGATTCAGCGTGAATTCCGAGGGCAACTCAAAGCTGGCATTCAGCTCGCTGTAGAGCCCGTCGAGTCCAGAGCCGCCGTAGTCGTCCGTGTACCACTGCTTGAACGTAAAATACTTGTAGCCGACGCTGGCATAGAACTCGGGGTAGTCGTGGATCTTGTCCTTGGTCAGCGAAATGGAGCTGCCCGGATAGGTGTAGTCGACGACCCCGACGTCCCAGCCGACTCCACTCCCGGTTTCGCCCGCAAATCCAAGGTAGTAGTCCACTTCGATATCGCCGTCGATCGAACTGCCGTAGTCGATGTTGCTGGCCCAGACGCCGGCATAGAAGCCATTGTCCGCGGCGAAGTCGAAGCTGCCCTGCAGCGCGGGATCCGTTGCGCTCAGCGACACGCCGCGAAAGTCGTAGTCGGAAACAGCAGTGACGGTCCCGGAGAATTCACCCGCGCTCGCTGCGGCAGATATCGCCAGCAGACCGGTTACCAACAGACCTGATGCGTACCTCATGAACAATCTCCTGATTGCGCCCGACTCGCCGCGAGTATGGGCATCCCGACATCATACTGCATAGCACCGCTCGGCTGGCAACGCTCCCTTCAGGCGGGCTTGGCGGCCTCGAAAGTCGCATAGCGTTTACGCGCCGGCTCGACCGTCTCCCAGGTGCCGCTGAATCCGGCCGGTATGACCCAGGCGTCCCCTGCATTGAACTGCCAGCGGCGCCCGTCCGCCGAGGTCAGCACGACTCGCCCTTCGAGCAGGTGGCAGAACTCATGCTCGCTGTATTCGACCTGCCATTTGCCGACATTGCTGGCCCAGGTACCGGCGAAGAATTGCTGGCTTGGATCCGTGTAGTAATTACGGACGAAGGTCTTGGGCTCACCCTTCAACACGCGCTCCGGCGCCGGCGCCGATTCCTGCGCCTTCAGATTGCGTCGAAAATCCACGATCGTGGGTGTCGTCATCGCCGCCTCCCGGGCTGCCGCGGGCCACATGGTCGATTCATGAATTCAACAGTATGCGAATTCGTTCGCGAATGCTTGGCATGTGGCGACTCTGAAGCGTAGGATGAAATTGTCGCCCGTCACAATGCGTGGCGGGCCCGATGCAGGAACCGGGCAGTGAGCAATCGCCTGACGCCGATCGTTGGAAGCTGGTACTCGCACCGCGCCAAGGGCGAGATCTTTCAGGTCGTGGCGCTCGACGAGAAATCCGGCACCATCGAAATCCAGGAATTCGACGGCGGCGTCGACGAGATCGAATTCGACGATTGGCGCCAGTTCGCGGTCGCCTCCGCGGCCCCTCCGGACGATTGGGGTGGCTCGGTGGATGACGTTGAACCCGACGAGTTCGGCTACACCGACCTCACGGAAGACATAAGGCCCGGGAACCCCATCGAGACGGCGGCATTCACCTGGGAACAGGTCGTCGAAGACGACGACATCGACGAGATCCAGGTCCACTGAGGTCGGAATGAAAAATAACGAATCCCTGGCGGCGCGCCGCGATGCCGCTGTCGCGCGCGGCGTCGCGATGGCGCAGCCAATCTATATCGAGCGCGCGGAGAATGCGCTGCTGTGGGATGCCGACGGCCAGCGCTACGTCGACTTTGCGGGCGGCATCGCGGTGCTGAACACCGGCCATCGCCATCCGCGCGTCCTCGAGGCCGTGCGCGCGCAGCTCGAGAAGGTCACGCACACCTGCTTCCAGGTCACCGGCTACGAGCCCTATGTCGCGCTCTGCGAGCGACTCAACAAGCTCGCGCCCGGTGCGGGCGTGCACAAGACGCTGCTGATGACAACCGGTGCAGAGGCGGTCGAGAACGCGATCAAGATCGCACGCGTTCACACCGGACGTTCAGCCGTGATCTCTTTCGCGGGCGGCTTTCATGGGCGCACATTCATGGCGATGGCGCTGACCGGAAAGGTCGAGCCTTACAAGGCGGGTTTCGGGCCGCTCCCCGGCGAGGTGTACCACGCGCCATTCCCAAATGCGCTGCATGGCGTGTCGGTGGACGATTCCCTTGACGCGATCGCGATGCTGTTCAAGTGCGAAATCGAGCCTACGCGGGTCGCCGCGATCATTTTCGAACCGGTGCAGGGCGAAGGCGGTTTCTACGTTGCGCCGAAGGAATTCGTGCTGCGCCTGCGCGAGCTCTGCGATAAGCACGGCATCCTGCTGATCGCCGACGAGATCCAGAGTGGCGCGGGACGCACCGGGCGCATGTTTGCGATGGAGCATTTCGGCGTGGCGGCGGACATCACGACACTCGCCAAGTCGCTCGCTGGCGGCTTCCCGCTTTCCGCAGTCATCGGCCGCGCCGACCTGATGGATGCTTGCGCGCCGGGCGGACTCGGCGGCACATACGCCGGCAACCCGGTCGCCTGCGCGGCGGCGCTCGCGGTGCTCGACGTGTTCGAGCAGGAGCAGATCTTCGCGCGCGCCGGAAAGCTGGGCGCAGGACTGATGACCCGATTGAAGGTGCTTGCCGCGCGCCACCCCTCGATCGCGGAGGTCCGCGGCCTGGGCGCGATGGTCGCATTCGAGTTATGCGAAGGCGGCGATCCGGAAAAGCCCGCGGTCAACCTGACGAAGGCGCTGACAAAGCGCGCGCGTGAACTCGGCCTGCTGCTGCTGTCCTGCGGAATCTACGGCAACGTGATCCGCGTCCTCGTGCCGATCACGGCGGAGGACGCCGTCGTGGACGAGGGACTCGGCATCCTGGAGCGCGCCTTCGACGAGCTCGAAATGGTGGCTAGGGAGAGAATCGAACTCTCGACCCCGGGGTTATGAATCCCGTGCTCTAACCAGCTGAGCTACCTAGCCACGCGATGGGAAGGTACCCCGGGGAGGCGCGATTGTCGGGACCGTGCCGGTGGCTGTCAAGGATCCTGTCAGCCGGCTTTCTTCTTTGCGACGTAATCGGTGACGAGTTCCTCGAGTATCGACAGCGGAATCGCGCCGTTCTTCAGCACCACGTCGTGGAAATCGCGGATATCGAAGCGATCGCCGAGTTCGGCCTTCGCGCGCTCGCGCAGCTCCAGGATCTTCAGCATGCCGATCTTGTATGAGAGCGCCTGGCCGGGGAAGTCGATGTAACGCTCGGCTTCCTTGGTCGCAGCCTCAGTTGTCATGGGGTTGTTCGCGAGCATGTAATCGATCATCCGCTCGCGCGACCAATGCTTCGCATGGGCTCCCGTGTCGACCACCAGTCTCGCAGCGCGCAGCATTTCGTTCTGCAGCCTCCCGAAATCCTGCATCGGATCGGTGAACCGGCCCTGCTCCTTGCCCAGGCGTTCCGCATAAAGTCCCCAGCCTTCGATGTAAGAACCGAAGAAAGCGAACTTCTGGAACATCGGGACATCAGCCAGTTCCTGCTGGATCGCGACCTGGAAGTGATGGCCCGGCGCACCTTCGTGATAGGCGACCGTCTGCATCTCATGCTTCTGCACCGTCGTCATGTCGCGGAGATTGACGTAGTAGTAGCCGGGGCGGCTGCCGTCGGGTGTCGGTTGATTGTAGAACGCGATCGGCGCCGTCTCCTCGCGCCAGGCCTCGACGCGGCGGACTTCGAGCGGCGCCTTCGGCAGGATGTTGAAGTACTCGCCGACGTCGGCATAGACGGCATCGATGTAGGCCTTCGACTGGTCGAGATACGCCTGCCGTCCCTCGTCCGTATTCGCAAAGAAATTCGCCGGGTCAGTGCGCAGTTGCTTGAAGAAGGCCGGCAAGTCGCCCTTGAAACCGACCTGGTGCATGATCGTTTCCATCTCGCCGCGGATACGTGCGACTTCCGCGAGGCCGATATTGTGGATCTCATCGGCAGTGAGCTTCGGCTCGCTGGTCCAGAAATCGATCTGCACCTTGTAGAAGTCGTCGCCGGCCGGCAGCTTCCAGACGCCGCTCGGCCCGACCGACTTGCTGCGCAGGCTCTCGATCCGGGCCTGCATGGCATTGATGCCGGCGCTGAAGGGTCCCTTGAGCGCCGCGATCGCGGCATCCATCAGGCGCTTCTTCTCGCCATTTGATATCTCGAGTTTCCCGGCCTTGGCGCGGAAATCGGCCAGGATCACCGAGTCCTCGGTACTGTCGTCGAATGGCGCACCCTTCAACACATTGCGGCCGTCCGCCAGTACCGGATCGAATGAGAATGAGGTGGGCACGATGCCGCGCCCGGCCGCGATGTCCATTCCCTCGATGCCCTGCCGGGCCGCCAGTTCAATGCCATTGAGGCGCGATATGTAGGCCTCGGCATCCGACACGTCGTCGATGCGATGGGCGTTCTGCAAGAAGGTGGCAAACCCTGTGACCGGGTTGTTCTGGGTGGAGAAGGCGTAGTTGTGGAAGCGCCAGGGGAAATTGCGGAGCGTACGATCCTGCAGGTACTCGAAGATCCGGTAGCTGATCTTCACGGGTTCGGAAAGTGCCTCATACCTGAATTCAGCGCGCAGCCGCGCGAGATCCTGCTTCGTCAATTCGTTCTGGCGGATCGCCTCGGCGTCGGACAGGTCGCCCCACTTGCCGTAATCCGGGCCCTTGATGCCGAGCTGCGACTGGAAGGTCGGGCTGTCTTTCAGGTTGCGCTGGAAGATTTCCTCGAAAAACGCCATCAGGCGCTGGTCCTCGGTTTGGGCGGCGGGCGCAGCAGCGGTTGCAGTCGCGTCTTCCGCCCGGGCCGGGGAGATCGCAAGCATTGCGACCAGCGTCATGCAGGCTGCCAGGCCGGTCAGGATCCGCCGAGTCTTGTTGAGCATCACCACCTCTCCCAGGAAATCCGCGATGTCGTCACCATGAATACCGCAGGCCAGGTGTCCGCGGGGTGGTGTCCGCCGCAGGGCAATGTCGCTTCGTCGCACGGGGCGCCGGCGCTTCAGACATTGAAGCGGAAATGCATGACGTCGCCTTCGCGGAGCACGTACTCCTTGCCCTCGAGCCTGAGCTTGCCGGCCTCGCGCGCGCCCGCCTCGCCTTGTCCGGCGATGTAGTCCTCGTAGGCGATAGTCTCGGCGCGGATAAAGCCGCGCTCGAAATCCGTATGAATCACGCCCGCGGACTGCGGGGCGGTTGCGCCATTTCGCACGGTCCACGCCCGCACTTCCTTCGGACCTGCCGTGAAAAATGTAAGCAGTCCCAGCAGCCGGTAGCTAGCGCGGATGATCCGGTTGAGCCCGGGTTCGGCCAATCCGAGATCGGCCAGGAATGCGTTGCGATCGTCGGCCTCGAGCTCGGAAATCTCGGCTTCGATCGCGGCGCAGACCGGCACGACCTCCGAGCCCTCGGCTTCAGCCAGCTTGCGGAGCGCATCGAGCTTCGGATTATCCGTAAATCCGGATTCGTCGACATTTGCGACGTACATGACGGGCTTGGCCGTCAATAGCTGGAGTTCGCGGACCCGTTCCCGTTCGAACTGGTCGAGTTGCTGCGCGCGCACCGGCTCGCCCTGGTCAAGCCGGTCGCGGACGCGACGAAGCCCGTCGCGCCAGCGGATCGCATCCTTGTCCATCGCCTTGGCAAGCTTGTCAGCCCGCGACAGCGCGCGATCCACGGTCTCGAGATCCGCCAGTGCCAGCTCGGTGTTGATGATCGCGACGTCGGAGGCCGGGTCGACACGGCCGGATACATGGACAATGTCAGCGTCGTCGAAGCAACGCACGACGTGCGCAATCGCATCGACCTCGCGGATGTGCGCCAGGAACTTGTTGCCCAGCCCTTCGCCCTGCGAGGCTCCCGCGACCAGGCCCGCAATATCCACGAACTCGACCGTGGTCGGCAGGATCTTCTCAGGCCTGGCGATTGCGGCCAGTGCATCGAGCCGCGGATCCGGGACCGGCACGATCCCGACATTCGGATCGATTGTGCAGAACGGGTAATTCTCCGCGGCAATCTTTGCGCGCGTCAGCGCATTGAATAATGTCGACTTGCCGACATTCGGCAGCCCAACGATGCCGCAGCGGATTCCCATGGCGTGCGCGTGGCGCCGGCGTCAGCCGGGCGCTTCCTGTTGCGGCGGCTTGGCGTGCAGCCGGTTCATCATCGACTCCGCCCCTTCCGTCACCAGGCGCGGGAACTCGGAAACGGCGAGCTCGATGGCCTCGCGGACGAGCCGTTCATCGACAGCGGACGGGCGTTCGAGCACGTAGTCGATCACGTCGTCGCGGTTCCCCGGGTGGCCGATGCCGATGCGCAGGCGCCAGAAATCCTCGCCCATGTGGCTGATGACATCCTTGAGTCCATTGTGACCGCCCGCTCCCCCACCCTGCTTGAGCCTCGCAATGCCCGTGGGCAGGTCCAGCTCGTCATGCACGACCAGGACCTGTTCACTCGGTACCCGCAAGTAGTCGCAGATCGAGCGGATCGAGAGGCCGCTGCGATTCATGTACGCCATCGGCTTCAACAACCAGAGATCGACGCCCGCAATCGTGACGCGCCCAGCGTCGCCGCTGTACCGGTGCTCGGGTTTCAGCCAGCCGTCGTGCCGGCGCGCCAGTTCATCGACGAACCAGAAACCGGCATTGTGCCGGGTAGCCGCGTGCTCCGAGCCCGGGTTTCCGAGCCCGACGACCAGCTGCAAGGGCAATCCAGCCATCGATGCGTCCTTTCGATGACGCGATGAAGCAACCGGCGAAAACGGCAGGGGCCGCCACTGGGGCGGCCCCGCCGTCCGATTGCTCGCGTCGCGTTACTTCTTGCCGTCGCCCTTCTTGCCCGCGCCATCCTTGGCGCCCTTGCCCACCGCAGCCTTGGCATCTGCGGCAGGAGCGGCACCAGCAGCAGGCGCGGCTCCAGCTGCGGCACCCGGCGCAGCAGCAGGCGCGGCTCCGGGCGCTCCCGGCACGGCCGCGGCACCGGCAGCAGCCGCTGCGGCTGCCTCGTCGACGACCGGCACCTCTTCCTCCTCGACACGCGGCATGTGGATCGATGCCACCGGCTTGTCGCGACCGGCGAGCAGTTCCACGATCTCGACACCCGCGGGCAGTTTCAGATCGGACAGCTGAAGGACCTGGTTGATCTCGAGGGCCGACACATCCACCTCGATGAATTCCGGCAGGTCCTTCGGCAGGCAGGTCACCTCGATGTCATTGCGCACATGCGAGAGCATGCCGCCCTGCTCCTTGACGCCCTTGGACTCGGCGCCGCCCCTGAAGTGCAGCGGCACGATCATGCGGATCTTCTCGTCCTCCAGCACCCGCTGGAAATCGACGTGCATGATCTGCCTCTTGTAAGGATGACGCTGCACGTCCTTCAGCACGGCCGCCTGCGACTGATCGCCCACGCGCAGGCTCAGGATCGTCGAGTAAAAACGCTCGTCGTCCATCAGCTTTGCAAGCTTTGTGTGATCCACCATGAGCGTGCGCGCATCGCGCCGCCCGCCGTAGAGAATCGCCGGGACCTTGCCGAGATGACGCAGGCGGCGGCTCGCACCCTTGCCCTGGTCCTCCCGGAACTCGGCGACGAGTTCGAAAGAAGTTTTCATGTCTGTATCACTCCCGATTCAGGGGATGGCCGGCCCGCGACCAGGCACCGGCGTCCCGTTTTCGGCGCCGCCGGACCATCCGGCGGCTGCCTTGCGGAGGGGGCGGCCCCTCCTAATCCACGTACAACGAACTGACGGATTCCTCGTCGCGAATCCGCCGCATCGTCTCCGCCAACAGGCCCGCGACCGTCATCACCCGGATGCGGCTGCAGGCCTTCGCCTCCGCGCGCAACGGGATCGTGTCGGTCACGACCAGCTCGTCGAGCGCCGAATCGGCGATCCGTTCGACCGCGGCTCCGGAAAGCACCGGATGCGTGATGTAGGCCGTCACGCGCGTGGCACCCTCGTCCTTCAGCGCCTGCGCCGCAAGGCACAATGTGCCGGCCGTATCCACCAGGTCGTCGACCATCACGCAGGACTTGCCGTGCACGTCGCCGATGATGTTCATCACCTGCGACTCATTGGCGCGCGCCCGCCGCTTGTCGATGATCGCGAGGTCCGCATTGTCCAGGCGCCGCGCCAGCGCCCTGGCGCGCACCACGCCGCCGACATCCGGCGACACCACGATCATGTTCTCGTACTTCTGCTTCCAGACTTCGCCCAGCAGTACGGGCGACGCATAAACATTGTCCACCGGTATGTCGAAAAAACCCTGGATCTGGTCCGCATGCAGATCCACGGTCAACACCCGATCCACGCCCGCGCGGCCGATCATGTCGGCCACCAGCTTCGCCGTGATCGGCACCCGCATCGCGCGCTGCCGCCGGTCCTGGCGCGCGTAGCCGAGATAGGGGATCACCGCGGTGATCCTCCCCGCCGAAGCCCGCCGGCAGGCATCCGCCATGACCAGCAGCTCCATCAGGTGCTCATTGGCCGGCGGACAGGTCGATTGCACCAGGTAGACGTCCTTGCCGCGGACGTTTTCCATGATCTCGACCTGTATCTCGCCGTCACTGAACCGGCCGACCATGGCACGCCCCAGCGGCTGCATCAGATGGCGCACGATTTCCTGCGCGAGCATCGGATTCGCATTGCCGGTGAACACCGCCATCGTGGATTGGTCCACGCGAGTCTCCCTCATGCCGGCGTGCAACGCGCGCCGCGCATCAACTGGCTGGGGTGGAAGGATTCGAACCTTCGTATGACGGGATCAAAACCCGTTGCCTTACCACTTGGCGACACCCCATTCGTCAAATTTGCCCTTGCCGGGCACGTTCCGCCGCCAGGCGTTCCTGCAGCGGTGACCGGTCGAGGCCTTGTGCCACGAAACCCGTCCACCCGCCCGGCAGGTCCGAAAGCGCTGCCTCGGCCTGCGCCCGTAACGCAAAACCTGCAAACACGCAGCTACCGGTCCCGGTCAGGCGCGCATCACCGCGCCGCGCAAGCCAGGCGAGCGCTGCGGCGACTTCAGGGTAGCGCCCGGTCGCCACTGGCGCGCAATCATTGCGTCCGCCTGCCTGCAGGAAACCGCGGATTGTCAGGCTCGGAGAATTTCTTGTCAATTCAGTTGCCTGAAACACTTCTGCGGTGCTGATCCCGATTCCCGGGAAAACGACCGCGAAATGCCGCGGCGGCAGGTCCATGGGGGTCAGCCGCTCGCCGATTCCCTCACCCCAGGCGCTATGACCATGGATGAAAACAGGCAGGTCCGCGCCAAGCGCCAGGCTTGCCTGGGCCAGTCGTTCCACCGGCAGATGCAGGCCCCAGAGCTCGTTCAGCGCAACCAGGGTCGTCGCGGCATCCGAACTGCCCCCGCCAAGACCTCCCTGCAGCGGAATGCGCTTCTCGAGCCGGATCTCGGCACCCTTGCTGACACCCCCCACCGTCCGCAACAGGCGCGCCGCCCTGACCGTCAGGTCGGCCTCCGCAGGCACGGACGACGGACCCGCAAGACGCCGGATTTCGCCGTCCCCGCGCAGCGCAAATGACAGCCTGTCCGCTAAATCGATCAGCTGATAGGCCGTCTGCAGCTCGTGGTAGCCATCTGCGCGCCGGCCCAGAACATGCAGGAACAGGTTGAGCTTGGCCGGCGCAGGCCAGTCCGCCGAGATCATGGCCCGAGCCGCCAGTTCGAAACGACCAGGCGCAGGCGCGCCGATGCCGATTCGATTTCGATGCGCGCGGGCAGCGCGAAGCCGTCCACCGTCTCGTACCGGGAATAGCGAAGCCGCCATCCCGCCTGCTCGAGTCCCGCCAGGCGGCCGTCGGTCCCGAGGGTTTCCCTGGATGGAAGCTGTGGCGACGGCGCCCCGACCAGCCAGTAGCGCAGCTCGGCAACCGGCAACGGCGCGCCGATTTCGGAGGCCACGTATTCGTCCGCCGCATCACCTGCGATTGAAGCGCCGCTACCGTCGGTGACCGTCATCCGCGCGCCATCGAGCCGGATCGACAGCGCCACGCCGCCCAGCGGTCGGCGCAGGTCGATTTCCGCAAGCGCACCATCCTGCCGCCAGGCCAGCCCGCCCGAGAATCCATCGATGGCGGTGGCGACTGCCACGCGGCCATCCAGTGTCCAGGCACGCAGCGCCTGCAGTTCGGCGCGCCGTACGGCCCAGCTGCCGGAATCGACGGCTGGAGGCATCGAAGCGCAGCCACCGGCCAGCAGCAGGACAGCACAGGTTGCGGCCCGGCGGATCACCGGGGATGGCGCTCGATGACACGCAGCAGCGGTGCGCTGTCCGGATTATCCGCGAGCGCCTCGTCCCAGATGCGACGGGCCTCGCCGGTGCGGCCCTGCAGCCACAATGTTTCGCCAAGATGCGCCGCGACTTCGGGATCCTCGGAATTGCCCCAGGCACGCTCGAGCCAGATCCGGCCCTCGTCGAGCCTGCCCTGCCGAACGAGTGCCCATCCCATGGAATCCTGGATCGCGAAGCTGTCCGGCTTCGCCTCAAGCGCGCGGGCAATCAGGCGCTTGCCCTCCTCGATCGCAATCGACCGGTCGACCAGCGTGTATCCAAGCGCATTCAGCGTCACCGGGTCATCAGGACGGCGGGCGACGACAGCGCGCATGTCGGCCACCGCCTCCGGCAACCGCCCGAGCCGCTCCATCAGGAATCCGCGTGCCAGACGCAGGTCATCGTCCGGCATCATCGTCAACGCGCGATCCACGAGCGCGACCGCCTGTTCGCCCTTGCCTTCCTCGACCAACAGTGAGCCGGCACCCGCGATCATGTCCCGGGTGGATGCGGGGACCGCTGCAAGAAATTCGTCCAGCTGCAATTCCGCGCGCTCCGGCGCGCCCAATTCGCGCGACAGCCGGAAGGCGCGGGTCTGGGCCGCGACGGCGCGTGATCCGGAACTGATGCGCTGGAAGTGCCGCGCGGCGAGTCCCTTGTCTCCGGCCTGCTCCGCTATCCGCCCGAGATGCCACAGCACCGTTTCCGAATTCTGCGGATCGCCCGCCAGCTCGTTGAATATCCGTGTCGCATCGTCGAACCGGCGTTCATCCAGCGCAATTGCGCCAAGGCCTTCCTGCGCATCGCCTGCCGCCAGCCCTGAGCGCCGCAGTTCCTCGAAGATTGCGGTAGCCTCTGCGCGGCGCTTGTTTCCGAGCAGAAGCCATGCGTGGCTGATCCTCGAGAATGCGTCGTCCCCGGCCGCGAGCGTAGCCGACTTCTCTATCGCCTCTTCTCGGTTCCCGACCATCGAAAGCGCCCGGACCTCGGCGAGCTCCGCCATTCGCCACTCCGGACGCAGCTCGATCGCGCGGCGCGCCGCGGCGAGCGCACGATTGCCGTCCTCGGCGCGCTGCCAGAGCACGCTCAGGGCGTACTGCGCTTCCGGAAGGCCCGAATCAGCGGCTGCCAGGCGCTCCATCACGCGCGCGGCGCCGGTGTCATTGCGCTCCTCCGCCAGGATCCCGAGCAGTGCCATGTAACCGCGTGCCCGGTCCTGATAGGAGCTATCGAGCAGGGCGGCAAACTGCTCCGCCGCTCCGACATCGTCGTAGAGTCGCAGCAGGCCGGTCGCGAGATAGCGGCGCGCGACTTCACTGTCCGGCACGAGCTCGAGCCAGCGTCTCGAGTCGGCCACCGCGTCGGCGAGCTGGTAATTGTCGTAGGCGGTGCGGGTCGCGCGTTCGGCCAGCGAAACATCATCGGAACGCGCCATCGCGCACGCATACAGGCGCGCCGACGACGGCCAATCCGCGCGGGCAAGCGCCCGCTCCGCCCTCATCGCGATGTCGAAGGCCTCGCCGGGAGCACAGCGGGAAGCCGCAAATACGGGAACCGCGGCACCCGCTGAAATCACCAGCGCGAGGCAGCGCAGCCAATTTGACATCGCATCACTATAGCCCAGCGCTTGTGCTGCCATGATCGTTACCGGACAATCCTTCGGGTTCTTTTTTGCGGCCCAACATGTCGCTCCTTGTATTCGGACTCAATCACCGGACCGCGCCCATCGATGTGCGCGAACGCATCGTTTTCGACGCGGATCGCCTGCCGCAGGCGCTCGCCGCCCTGGGTGCGCTGGCCGGCATCCACGAAAGCCTGATCATTTCGACCTGCAACCGGACCGAAATCTACTGCGTCGAGGATTCGGGCGGCGCATTGCTGCCGGACTGGCTGGCATCCTGGTCCGGCGGCGATCCACAGCTGAAGGATTGCCTCTACCGGCTCGAAGGCGCCGACGCCGTGCGTCATGTTTTTTCTGTCGCATCCGGTCTTGACTCGCTGATCCTCGGCGAGCCCCAGATCCTGGGCCAGCTCAAGGATGCCTACCGCGCGGCCCAGCAGGCCGGTACCGCGGGATCGCTTCTCAACCGGCTGCTCCAGACGACATTCTCCGTGGCCAAGCGCGTGCGCACCGAGACCGCAATCGGGGCCAGCGCAGTTTCGGTTGCTTCCGCCGGCATCCAGCTCGCGAAGAGGATCTTCACCGGCTTTGATCAGCATACGGCGCTCCTGGTCGGCGCCGGGGACATGATCGAGCTCGCGGCGCGCCACCTGCATGCCCAGAAGCTCGCTCGCATGATCATTGCCAATCGCAGCCTGAACCGGGCGCAACGTCTGGCCAGCAGCTTCAAGGCGTCGGCGATTTCCCTGGACGCCCTGGACTCCCATCTCCCACAGGCGGACATCGTCGTTTCCTCAACCGCAAGCCCCGGGCATGTCATCGGCCTGGAGGCGACCCGCAACGCAATCGCGCAGCGCCGTCACCGCCCGGTATTCATGCTCGACCTCGCCGTACCGCGCGACATCGATCCGCGCGTCGGAGAGCTGGAGGACATCTATCTGTTCACGATGGACGACCTGCGCAACGTCATCGACGAGAATGTCAGGGCACGCACGGAAGAAGCCGAGGCTGCGCGCGAGATGATTGCAGATGAGGTCGCACGGTTCATGGCAGGTCTGAAGTCGCGCGAAGCGGTTCCGCTAATCCGCGAGTTGCGCGGCCAGGCCGAGGCTGCGCGCGAGCAGACGCTCGAACAGGCGCGCCGCATGCTGGCCGCGGGCCGGCCGCAGGATGAAGTGCTGGAATTCCTGGCAGCGACGTTGACCAACCGGTTCCTGCACGGCCCATCGACGGCGTTGCGGGAAGCGGCAGAAAGTGGTGACGCCGAAATCGCCGCGGCGGCGGCCCGCTTATTCCGGCCGGGACGTCGCGAGCAGTGAAGGACGCCATCCGCCGCCGGCTCGAGCGCACCGTCGACCGGCGTGCCGAGCTCGAGCGCATGCTGGCCGATCCGGCGATCCTCGCGCGACCCGAGCGGTTCCGCGATCTTTCGGTCGAGTTCGCGCGAATCGAGCCTGTCGTCCAGGCGTTCGGCCGCTTCCGCGAACGCGAGCGGCAGCTAGGGGCCGCAGAGGCCATGGCGGGCGATACCGATCCTGCCGTCCGCGAAATGGCACGGCAGGAGGTGGCGGAGCTCGAGAAGGCCACCGCAGCCGATGAGGCAACCCTTCAGCAGATGCTCGTGCCGCAGGATCCGCTCGACAATCACGACGTGTTCCTGGAGATCCGCGCTGCGGCGGGTGGCGACGAGGCGGCCATCTTCGCCGGCGACCTGTTCCGGATGTACTCGCGTCATGCCGAGGGCCAGGGCTGGTCGGTGGAGCTCCTGTCCGAAAGCCGCGGGGAGCACGGCGGGTATCGCGAAGTCATCAGCCGTATTGCCGGACATGGCGTCTACGCACGCCTGAAATTCGAATCCGGCACGCACCGCGTGCAGCGCGTGCCCGCGACCGAATCCCAGGGACGGATCCATACTTCCACCTGCACCGTGGCCGTGCTGCCTGAAATCGATGAGGTCGAAAGCATCGACATCAATCCGGCCGAGCTGCGCGTCGACACCTATCGCTCATCGGGCGCCGGCGGCCAGCATGTCAACAAGACTGATTCCGCCGTGAGGATCACACACTTGCCGACCGGCATCGTGGTCGAGTGCCAGGACGAACGCTCGCAACACAAGAATCGCTCGCGCGCGATGGCGCTGCTGCGCGCGCGACTGCTGGCAGCGGAACGTGAGCGCGCGTCGGCCGAGAAGGCGCTGACCAGGCGCCTGCAGGTCGGAACCGGCGACCGTTCGGAACGAATCCGCACCTACAATTTTCCGCAGGGACGCCTGACCGATCACCGCATCGAACTGACCCTCTACCGGCTGGACGACATCGTCAATGGCGACCTCGACGAAGTGATCGATGCGCTCTCGCGCGAGCACCGGGCCGAGGAGCTGGCAGGGCTCGAATGACGCGCGCCGGTGATTTGTACTTCGAGCTGAGGCGACAGCTCGCAGCTTCGCCATCGGCCGATCTCGATGCCGAGCTGTTGCTGGCGCACGTGCTCGGCTGCAGTCGCGCGGCACTCGCTGCCGCACCGGAACGGGAACTGAATGCCGCGCAGGCACAGGCATTGGCCGGCCTGGCCGCGCGACGCCGCGACGGTGAGCCCGTGGCCTACCTGACCGGGCGGCGCGCATTCTGGACCCTGGATCTCGAAGTGACCCCCGACGTGCTGGTGCCGCGCCCGGAGACCGAATTGCTGGTCGAGGCGGCGCTCGAGGAACTGCGGGCCGTCGCAGGACCGTCCGTACTGGATCTCGGCACCGGCAGCGGTGCTATTGCGCTTGCGATCGCGAGCGAGCGGCCGGACGCCTTCGTGACAGCCGTGGATTCAAGTGCAGCAGCGCTCGCGATTGCGGCGCGCAATGCGAAGCGCCTGCAGATCGGCAATGTGCGGTTCCTGCATGGCTCCTGGTACGGGCCGGCAGCTGCAGATCAATACCGCGCAATCGTCTCGAATCCGCCCTATGTCGCCGAAGACGATCCGCTTCTGGCGGCATTGGTCTGCGAGCCGCGATCGGCGCTGGTTGCGGGCCCTGAGGGCCTCGATGCACTCGCGGAAGTCTGTGCAGGCGCGCCGCCGCAGCTCGTGACGGGCGGCCTGCTCATCGTCGAACACGGCGCCGGCCAGGGCCCGGCAGTGCGGACAATGATGGCCGGCGCGGGCCTCCGGCGGGTCGCAACATTGAATGATCTTGCGGGACTGCCGCGCGCAACACGCGGCAACGCGGACTGATCGGCATTAGAATTGCGCCTGTTCAAATGGAGTACGCCACATGATTCGTTTCGAGACCTCGCTGGGAGTCTTTACGGTCGAACTCGACGCCAAGGCGGCGCCGGTTTCCAGCGAGAATTTCCAGCGCTATGTCGACGACGGCCACTTCGACGGAACCGTGTTTCATCGCGTGATCCCCGGATTCATGATCCAGGGCGGCGGTTTCGCGGCGGACATGACGCAGAAACCCACGCGCAAGCCGATCGCGAATGAGGCTGCCAACGGGCTGCGCAATCTTCGCGGGTCGCTGGCAATGGCACGTACGAATGACATCAACAGCGCGAGTGCACAGTTTTTCGTTAATCTTGTGGACAATGCTTTCCTGGATCACCGGCCTGGCAATTTCGGCTATGCCGTGTTCGGCCGAGTGGTCGATGGCATGGACGTCATCGACAAGATCGCGGCGGTCAAGACCGGACGGAAACAAGGGCACGACGACGTGCCGGTTGAACCGGTCGTCGTGACAGCCGCGCGACGTGTCGAAGCCGCCTGAACGGCCGGGCCTCTGATGCGGCGCCAATCCAGGCTGGCCCGTCTTGCGCGGGCCGCGGCGCTCGGTCTCCTGATCTTGATTTTCAGCAGCGTGCTGCTGGTTGCCATGTTTCGTTGGGTGCCGGTGCCGTTCACGTCGTTCATGTTGTTGGACCGCATCGCCACGCTCGGCGAACAGCGGCCGGGGACCAGGCCGTCGCACGATTGGGTCGCGTGGCCGGAAATCTCGCGGCATGCAGCGCTCGCTGTCATCGCCGCCGAAGACCAGCGCTTCCTGGAGCATGGCGGCTTCGACTTCGAGGCCATCGACAAGGCCTGGTCCGATGCGAAGCGGGGCCGCCGGCTGCGCGGCGCCAGCACCATCAGCCAGCAGGTCGCAAAAAACCTGTTCCTCTGGCCGGCCCAGAATTGGCTGCGCAAGGGACTCGAAACCTGGTTCACGCTCTGGATCGAATGGCTGTGGCCCAAGCTGCGGATACTCGAGGTCTATCTCAACAGCGCAGAGTTCGGCCGCGGCATCTGGGGCATCGAGGCCGCCAGCCGGCATTTCTTTCACAAGCCGGCAGCCAGGCTCAATCGGCACGAAGCCGCATTGCTCGCCGCGGTGCTGCCGAATCCAAAGCGCTTCCGGGTTGACCGCCCGTCGCCCTATGTGCAGCAACGCCAAGCCTGGATCCTGCGGCAGATGCAGCGTCTGGGACGCGACGGTCGCATCGACGCTTTCGGGCGCTAGGGTATCGCCCGATCGCGGCCGGGCATCAAGGCGCCGGCAAGCGCGTCAGCAGCTGCTGAATGCCGGTCTCAATCTGACGGATCATTTCGCGAAACCCGTCCGCAGGCCCGAAGTAAGGGTCTGGCACTTCACGATCACCGAGGAACAACTCGATCCTGGCGCGTGAATCCGCCGGCCGCCTGGCCAGCAGCTCGGCAAGATTGTCCCGATCCATCGCCAGAATCAGATCCTGCGTCGCATAGTCGGCCTCCGTGATCTGTCTGCATAGAAAACTCCCGAATTGATAGCCCGCCTTCGCGCAGATCTCGACGGTTCGCGGGTCCGCCGGGCCTCCGGCATGTTTGTCTTTCAGGCCCGCGGAGTTGAACTCAATGGTGTTGAGCCCGGCGGCACGCGTCCGCCCAATGAGCTCGGCGGCCGGTGATCGGCAATAGTTGCCGGCGTCCACGAAAAGCACCTTCATCCGCTCGCTCCGCTGGACAGAATGAGGGCTGCCTTCTCCTGATCCGCGCATGCCGCAATGGCCGCGTCCAGCGACCGTATCCAGGCGTCCCCGTAGTGCTTGGCATACCACTGACGAGATCCTGCGGTCGCCGCGCGCAGCTGCTCCCGCTGTGCGGGTGTCGCGAAGTCGACGGTTCCCCCTCGATGGAGGAATTCGGCCATGGCCGGTGCTTCGCGTTCTTTGGCGGCAGCCCGTGTGGCGACCTTGAGTGCCTCGAAACCCTGCGTGACAGCTTCCTGAAGTTCTTCGGGCATCCGCTGCCAAGCGGGCTCCGAGACCCACCAGAACGCCGCCATGTATGCATGCTTGTCCACGAAGAGGTAGCGGATGTGATCGTGCAGATTCATCCCGACGATGTCCTGGATGCTGTTCTTTACACCGTCCAGCAGGCCCGCGCTCAGCGCCGCATGCACTTCGGACCAGGGCAAGGCGATCGGGCTGGCGCCCAGTGCGCGTACCACCTGCTGCTCCAGGGGCGAAGGCAAAGTGCGGATACGCAATCCAACCAGGTCGCCCGGGCCCCGCAGCCGGGTGTCTGTGGTGCCAAAGCTGCGCCACCCGCCCGTGTTGCCGACTGCCATCAGCCGCAGGCCCAGATGTTGTTCCAGGATCGCGTCCGCCATTTTCCGGATCAGCGGACCGTCCATGACGCATTCGGCGACGGCGTCGCTCGAGAACGTGTATGGCAGATCCAGGACCTGTGCGGCGCCGTACAAACCAGCAAGCCCGCCGATCGTCGTCTGGTGCACCTCGAGGATGCCGCTTTGCAGCGCCTCCATGCACTCACGCTCGTTGCCGCAGTACTGGCCGGAAGAGTATATCCGGACCGTCACCCGGCCACGCAGGGCCGCTTCGACGACTTCCTTGAAAGCCGTCGCACCGACATAGTCTTCGTCGTCCTGAGACGCCAAGAACGCAACGCGGATCGTGAATTCCGTGCGTTTTGCAGTCGCGCTGAAAATGCCGGCGATGCAGCCCGCAACGATCATCGTCAGGATGATCCGCATGAAGACCGGATTGCCCACTTGCGCCTCTCAGTTCAGTCCCAGTGCGCGCGGCAGTGCAAGTGTCAGCGCGGGAACATAGGTGATCAGGAAAATGACGACAATCTCAACTGCCAGGAATGGCAGGATTGCCCGGATAATTGGTTCAATTCGCTCGCCAGAAATCGATGCTGTCACAAACAGGACGAGCCCCATTGGCGGCGTAATCAGCCCGACAGTCAGGTTGACGCACATGATCAACGCAAAATGGATTGGTTCGACACCCATGGCGTTGAAGATCGGTGCCAGTACCGGTCCAAGAATCAGGATTGCCGGTCCGGCGTCCATGAACATGCCGACAAAAAAGAGGAACAGATTGACCAGGAACAGCAGCAACAATACATTATGCGTCACTGACGTGAGTCCAGTGGCGATCCGCTCAGCCATCCCGGACACCGTTACGAGCCAGCCAAATGTGACGGCCGCGCCGACCACCAGCAGGATGGTGCCGGACTGCAGCGCCGTCGCCAGGAAAATCTGCAGCAGATTCGCGAGGTTGACGGTTCGAAGCACGAACAATGTGATCAGCAGTGCATACGCAACGGCGACCGCAGCCGTTTCGGTCGCCGTGAAGAACCCTGACAGCATGCCGCCCAGCAGGATCACGGGCATCAGCAGGGCAAGCCAAGCGCCGCGAAAGGCGCGCCCACGCTCGCCCCAGGTGGCCTTCTTCGAAGCGGCCGGAAGCTTGTACCGGCGCGCGAGGAAGCGGGTCATCAGCATCAGTCCGCCGCCAATCATCAGCCCCGGGAGAATTCCGCCGGCAAACAATGCGCCGATCGAGACGTTCATGACAAAGCCGTAAAGCACCATGATCCCCGAGGGCGGTATGACCGGGCCGATCGCCGCCGCCGCTGCGGTCACCGCCGCGGCAAAGCTGCGGCGGTATCCATTCTCGGTCATCGCGGGCACCAGCATCTTGCCAATCGCGGACGCATCAGCGACCGCAGAACCGGAAATACCTGCAAACAGCATCGACGAGAGAATGTTCACATGCGCGAGCCCGCCGCGCACGTGGCCGATCATCGACTGGCTGAATCCCACGATGCTTCGGGTTATTCCGCCCGAATTCATGATCTCGCCAGCGAGAATGAAGAATGGCACGGCCAGCAACGGAAAACTGTCGATCCCATTGTAGAGACGCGCAAGCAATGCGGCGAAGAACCGGCCCTGGTCATCCATCACGATTGCAAGCCCGGCGCCGGAAAGTAGTGCGAAAACCACCGGCATGCCCAGTGACAGCAGCAGCAGGAACAACCAGAAGAAAGCCGTGGGCATTGCGGCGGCTAGTCGTCGGTCGCGGCTACCGAGCCGGCCATTACAAGTCCACTCACTTCACCTCTTGCCCCGACCGCCTGCGCAAGCCGCGCGACCAACTCGAGGGCGACCGACAGCAGCAGGCTGAAGGTGGCTGGCACGATTGCGTAGACCCAGGCCATGCTCAGCGGCACCGTGGTCGCCTGGAGCGTTAGTCCGCGTCGCCAGAACTCGATGCCTTCCAGCAGGAAGCGCAGGCATATCCATCCGACCAACAGGTTCAAGGCCATGCTTAGCAGCAACCGGAGCCACTGTGGCAGGGCCTCGGAGAAGGCCCCGATGGCGATGTGCGCGCCGCGGCGGTAGGCGAAAGGCGCCACAAGCAGCACCGACCAGACCAGCGCAAATCGCGCGAATTCCTCGGCCCAGTCCAGACTGTACGAAAACAGCCCGCGCGACAGGATCTGGGCAATCGCGAACAGCACCATCAGCGCTACGAGCACGGCAGCCGCATTGCGGCCCAGCCTGGTCAGGGGCGCATTGACCGCAGCCAGAATCCGGACCACCAGGCCCAGCAAGACGTTCATCAACGAGGACAAGCCTGCCGCACGCGGAGACTCTCAGTCAACCGCGCGCGGCAGTCAAGGTTCAGTGGGCGCCGAAATTCATGCGGAACTGGACACCGAAATAACGATCTGCGTCGCGTGGAATCTGCAGACGGGGCGCGCCACCCGGGCCACCGCGCGTGATGAGCGCCGCAAAACTCTCGTCGGTCAGATTGCGGCCGACTAGCGTCACGCGGTACTTGTCATTCTTGTCAGCGATCGCGACCGAGACATCGACCGTAGAATAGGACGGAATCAGCGTGATCGCCGGTTCGTTCAGATCCGCAAACTGCTTGTCCGTGTAGACGAACAACAGGCTCGGGATGATGTCGACGGAGGACAGTGCGATACGATATTGCGCTGCAAGCGAGCCCTTCAACTCGGGAGCAAGCGGCAGCTTTGTGTTGTCCAGGACGGTGGGTGTTGAGCCGGGCGGCGTGAAGAACTTGTCGACCCTTGCATCCGCGTATGCGACACCACCGCTCAGGGACAGGTTTCCGCTGGGCTTGGCCAGGAAGTCGAACTCAAGACCTTCCGTGGAAACTTTGCCGGCGTTGGTCAGGGTGGTAATCAACGTGCCGTTGAGGAACAGGAAGTTGTTGGCCTGGAAATTGTCGTATTTTGCGGAGAACGCCGCGCCATTCAGGATCATGCGCCCGTCAAGAAGCGTCGACTTGATCCCCACTTCAAAGGAGTCGACGGTCTCCGCATCGATGACTTCCGCGTCCCGCAGACGCATGTTGAAGAACACATTGAACGCGGGGCCCTTGTAACCGCGCGCATAGGTCGCGTAGGTCATCACATTATCGGTGGCGTCAAACTGCACGCCAGCACGGCCTGAGGCCTCGTCCGAGCTATTGCTGCCAGTGATCGTGCGCGCGTTGCCAGCACAGACAACGCCAAGGACGGTGCACTCCGGGTCGGATATGTCACGGATTCCCGGACCAACGGTCGGTGAGAAGTTGTACGTGTGCTTGAAGCTCAGTTCATCCTTCGTCCATCGCGCGCCGGCGATCAGGCGCCAGCGGTCAGACAGATTGAAGGTGCCGTCCGCGAAGATCGCGTAATTCTCGAACTTGGCGCTGAACAATGCATTCGCGGTAGGTGCCTCGATGACCGAAGCGGCAGCAGCGCAAGGTTGCAGTCCTGTAGCGTCAGCGGGCAATGTGCTGGACCGGCATACCTGCGTGTCGCGCTGAAAGTAGCGCTCGGCGTCGGTATTTGCATAGTAAATGCCCGCGATGTAATCAAAGGTCTCGCCGCCAGGCGAAGCGATGCGCAACTCCTCCGAAAACGTATCCTGGGTCTGCGGCCCCAGGTCGTGCAATTGGTTGATCCCCACATATGCCGGGCCCGCATCGAGCCAGTCCCCTTCGCGGATTTCGGTGGAGTCCCAGGTGCGGTAGGCGGTGATCGACGTAAGCGTATAGTTGCCGACGCCGACGTCCGCCTGCGCTGACAAGCCCCAGGCCTCTTCCTCCGACGACATCACCAGGTTCTGCCGGACTCTACGGCTTTCATCGCCTCTCAGAAAATCTGTGCCATCGAGCAGCAACGTGATCGCCGCGGCCTGCGCACCGGTTGGTGCGCCGCCGATGACCTCGACGCAGCAGTTGTCGTCCGACCTGCGATAGTCGCCGATGAATGTAAGTTGCAGGTTATCACTGGGATCCGCGATCCAGATACTGCGTATCCCCCAGCGGTCATAACCATTCAGTTTGCCGCCAGCAGGTGTCGTGCTGATGTTGTCGATGTAGCCGTCGAAATCTCCCCAGGTCGCGGTCGTGCGCGTACGAAGGGTGTCGGATAGAGGTGCGTTGAGGGATGCCTTGACGCGCTTCTCGTCATCCTCGAACCAGCCGACGTCGACGTAGCCGCCAAATTCCGCGTTGGGCTTTTTTGAGACGACGCTGACCACGCCTGCGGACGAGTTCTTGCCGAACAGCGTGCCCTGCGGGCCGCGCAGCACTTCCACGCGCTCGACATCGTACATGTCGCCGAAGGCTTCGCCGGCGGAGGACAGCACGACACCGTCGAGAACAAAGGCCACGCTCGGCTGGGCGGCGATGGCAAAGTTGATCGTGCCCACGCCACGCAGGAACAACGCCTGATTCAGCTGGGTATTTGTCTTGCGGATGTTGAGTGACGGCACGAGTTGCTTGAGCGACTCGGCATTGAAGCCGCCGGTTGACTCCACCAGGGAACCGTCGATGACCGAAACGGCGATCGGCACATCCTGGAGTTTCTGCTCCCGCTTCTGCGCTGTGACGACGATTTCGCCAAGTGTCGTGGTCTCCTCGGCCGCAGCAGACGCGGCTGACAGGACGGCCAGCACAGCAAGCATGACTTGCGTGCGCATGTGGAGCGGACGGCAGGTGGATTTCATGTCGGCAAACTCCCGCAGATTGACGCGCCGTCGACTGTCCAGACGGCTGAATTCCGGTCGGCCGGTTGGGCGACGCCGTCGCCCCGGCTTCGGGCGACACTACCATGAGATTTAGATGTCTTACAACCCTTATATAAGACCTAAGAAATACTCCGATCGCGCCCGGCAACCCAGCGGGCCGTAACCTGAGGCTCGGCCCCCAGCAATCGCGTATGCGGCACGACCGGTCCAAGCGGAATTTCGACTCCACGTGGTGCAAAAACTGCAGTTTCATGCAGCGCCAGTTCGAGCCGGTGCAGCCGCCCGCCTTCGAAAGATGCGCCGCTGGGAAACCGGCACCAGTCACCCTCTGGCAACCAGACTTCGACCCGGCCGTCAGGCGACAGGCACGGCGCAACGAGCAGCCGGTCTCCGAAAAAGAACTGACTCTCGAACCCCCAGCAAGCCCGCTCGGCGGGCCGTGCGAGCACCATCGCCCTCTGCACCGGCAGACCCGTCCGTGTCGCGTCCAGGACTGCTTCGCGCAGGCATGGCAGCAGCCGATATCGGAGTGCGAGGGCGGATCTGGCCACGGCTTCGGCTTCAGGTCCATATGACCAGGGCTCGCGGGCGCCCACGCCGTGTAGCCGCATGTGCGCCGAGTACACTGCTGCCTGCATCCAGCGCGCATACAACACCGGATCGCGGGTGTCGCCGTAAAAGCCGCCGACGTCGGTTGCATAGAAAGGCCCGCCCGTGAGGCCCCAGGACAGGCCACCCCGCAGGCTCGCAGCGAGTCCGCCCCAGTCCGCTTGTGGGTCGCCGCCCCATTGCGACGGGTATCGTTGCTGCCCGCTCCAGGCGGCACGGCTGAACAGAAATGCACCCGATGGGCAAAAAAGCTGCGCCGCCTCGTAGACACAGCGGTTGTACAGGAGTGCATAGACGTTGTGCAGCTCATTGCCCTCCGAACCGTCGCTGGCGCACATCTGCAGGTCGACCTGCTCACCAAAATCCGCCTTGATCATGTCGACGCCGATTTCAAACAGGTCGCGATGCCGGTCGCGCCACCATGCATAGGCCTCTGGATGGGTAAAGTCGACGATCCCCGAGTCGGGCAACGGTGTCAGGACCGGACCGAACGGCTCCGGGTCCCAGCGATGGCGGGCAGCCTTGCCGGTGCGCTTGTCGGTGAGCAACCAGCCGCGCTCCGCCATCTCGGCGAACAGGGGATTCTCAACCGAAACCAGCGGGTATTCCCAGACGCAGACGTGGAAATCAAGCGCTTTGAGTTCCGCGATGACCGCGCGCGGATCGGGGTACCGCGTGGAATCCCACTCGAATCCAAACCGGGTGCGTGTGTCCTGCCATGCCCGCCCGTCAAAGGTAATGACATCGCAAGGCATTTCGCGACGGCGGACCTCATGCGCCACAGCCAGGATCTCGTCGGCGGTCCGGTAATAGGCGCGCGAAAGAATGACCCCGTGACTCCACAGAGGTGGTGCAGGGGCCCGGCCTGTGAGGCCGGTATATGCCCCGATCAGGTCCGCGCCATCGGTTCCGGCAAGCAGGAACAAATCGAGGCCACCCTCTTCCACGAACAGCACATAGCTGCGCTGCGACCAGGGTGCATAACCGACGGCATGCGTCACCGCAGCAGGCGTGTGCACAAAGACGCCCCAGCCGTCGGGACTCCACGCGAATGGTGCATTCTTGTAGCTGAGCTCCGAATTGACTCCGAGCGAATCGGCATTCCAGGAGCGCAGCAGTTGTCCGCGCCGGTCAAGGCGCCCCCACTTCTCGCCCAGACCGTAGACGGATGTTTCGTGCCCGAGCTCCAGGCTCACAAGGAATCCGTCGTCGACACGCGCAATCGGCGGCAGGCGAAACCGGCGCACGAAGTGGCCGTCAGTCGGCGAGCGCTGCGCGATTCGCCCGTGATGGCGAAACTCGAAGCAAAGCGGGTCGTGCCCGATCGATAGTTCGCCGGTGCCCGCCCGCAAGACACTGCGCGATGCGTCCGTCTGCAGCTGCGGGATCGCGGTCGCGGGGACGGCCGCCAGAATCCCATAGTCGCGCGGAGCAGGACCGATCCGCAATCGCAGGCCACCGTCAAACAGTGTCGCGGTCAACTGCCCGGCGTCAGTCGGGAACAAAACGTCAGAACCGTCGATGCGGGGCGCGCCGGTTACCCGGATCGGCGGTACCTGGGTCCACCGCGGAGCGCCGATCGCGAACAGCGGGTTCACGCCAGTTCCAGCAGCGGCAGCTTCCAGTGCGCAGCGATCGCGCGCAGCGAAGCGCGGTGGTCACCATAGACCAGAGCAAAGTGATGCTCGAGACCCTCGTTCATGATCATCTCGCTGACGGCGGGGGCAGGCCTGTCGAAACGAATCGTTCCGGAACAGCCGGTAAACGCCATCGGCGCGCGGACTACTTCGGCACCGGCGATCATGAGCTTGGTTTCGTTGCGGGCGCGCGAAAGGCGTGCTAGCGTGACCCGCCCGGGCTTGAGCGCAAATTGGTGCAACAGGGGCATTTTCCGGTTGGTATGTATCGTCGCTTCAGCTGGCGCCTGTGGATCGCGCATGGAGATCGGCGCCAGGCCACAATGCCATAGCACTGCAGTATCGTCGTGCGCACCGATATCGACGAGATCCGCCATCCAGGCCGGTGTGCCCGCAAGTTCCTGCAGCAGCAACTGCGATACCGATCCATTTACGTCCGCCTCACAGGCGGCAGGCACCATCTTTTCGTTCATCATTGCCATCGGGCCGCAGGCGGCGCAGCCATAGTCGGTAAACATCTCCGGCCAGCAGCGGACCGCCAGGCCGCGCGCACCACTCTCGAGCTGCATATCCTCGAGGGCGCAAAACACCCGGAAAGAACGGTCGAGCTGCCCGGCATCGACATTTTCCAGCCCGGCGACCTGCGCCGCGACCGACTGCCGCACTGTCTCGACCCGCTGTGGATCGGCCGCGCGCGCGCGCTCAAACAGCCGACCGAGCGCGATTGTGGAAACCTGCACGCCCGCGAGGCGGCCCAGCAGCGCTTCGTCAAATTCGCAGGTATCAAATCCCTCCGGATGCTGGCCGATCACGGTGATGCGCGCACCCTCGAGCCTCGCGAGTGCACCTTCTGAGTTCGGATCAAGCGGTACCGAAACTTGTTGTGCCCGGCTCGCCGGCCGCGCGCGGTGCACGGCAAGTGCGCGCAGAGATGCGGCGATACCGGAGGCGCCCGGATCCACATAGAGCCACCCGTGAGCGACACCGTTCCGTCCCAGGGCGTGGGCAGCCAGATTCAGGCCACAGTAGGCGTTCAGGCGCAGTCGCCCGCCGACGCGTGGCTCCGGAAAAGCCCAGATGGCAATCGGCAACTCAGCATCGCGTGCGATCTGCGCCGTCATCGTTGCGTCGGTGAATGTGACCTGCAGGATCAACAGGAGGTCTAGCCGCTGGGTAACGCGCAGTTCGGCCAGCGCCGCCTCGGTTGACGCCCGGTCGAACAGCAGCTGCCGCGAACCCAGGGTGCGGATACCCGCATGCTCCAGGGCCTGGAACGCACGTTCCTTCATCTGCTCCGCATATGGCACGTCGAATGTCGGCCGTGCGAGTGCAAGGACCCCAAAGACCAGTGACATGTTCAGGCTCCAAAACCTGGATAGGATCGCCGGAAGCTGCCGTCAGCCGGACGCACGCCTGGACCATCCGCACCGAAGCAGGGATGTGCGAACCAGGGGTGCGCCTCGGCATCGGTCAGTTCATTCAGTTCACGCATGAAGACAAGGGCCGGTCCCGCAAGCTCGCGGCGGATTCCTTCCCAGTCGGGAAATTGCCGGAACGCCTCGAGCCAGATCGCACGACCGGCCAGGTAGCCACAGGCACCCGCACGGTAAGCGTATTCGAGCACGCGCCGAAACTGACCCGGGCCGGCCCCCGCCGACAGCATCACCCATGGACGACCCGCCGCCTCGCCGAGCGCGTCGAACCAGCGCTGCGCGTCTGCCGCACCGTGCCCGCCGAATTCCGGCAGTTGCGCGGCAGGTACCGGACTCTCGAGCTTGAACACGTCAACGCCATAGTTTGGGTCGGCGAATTCCCTGACACTGTCGAGCACGAGTTGCGGACGCTTGCTCTTTGTCTCTATGTAATCTCGCGTCTGGTCGCCCTCGCCCGCCAGCGGATAGACAAGTAACTCGAACACGAATGGCAGGTCGAATCGTGTGCAGGCTTGTCCGATGCGGCGCACGAAGTCCTGCTGGGCCTTGCAAACGCCAGCATCGGCATCCGGCCGGTACCAGGCCAGCACCTTGACCGCGTCGCCGCCGATGCGCTTGATCTTATCGACCGACCAGTCGTCGATTTCTGCTGACAGGCGACCGCCCGGCAGGTCGCGAAAAGCGGAATCCTCAAGGGTCAGGATCAGGCCAAGCCGGGGATCCAGCTTCGACACGCCGCGTGGATATGCGTAGTGCGGATCCAGCAGCATCGCCGACGACTCCGGTTGCAGTTGTTCGATCAGCAGTTCCTTGAAATGAGCAACGTCCTCCCATGGCGCCTGGGCAGTGCCGTAATGCTTGCGAATGGGATCTTCGATCGGCGGACGCTGGTCGATTGCTGTCATCTTGAACCGGCCAGCGCCATCGGCAAGACGCCGCAGCCCCCAGAACTTGCCCGCTGATAGCCTCGCCATTACCCCGATCACCTCGCGTTCTGCGCGCAGTCAGCGGACGCGAGGAATGACTCGACTTCCGCCCGCGTGGGCACACCGGCCCGACCACCATGGCGCTGCACTTTCAGCGCTGCGGCGGCGCTCGCGAAGCGCACGGCGGCGTCCTCTCCCATGCCTTCGGCCAGCGCGAGCGCAAAGGCGCCATGCCAGACGTCCCCGGCACCCAGCGTGTCGACGACCGGCACCGCGAATCCCGGATGCAGCATGATCTGGCCGCCGCGTCGGACGAACACGCCGCGGGCGCCAGCGGTGACGCAGCACCAGCCCGGTATGCCTGCCCCGACTGCCTCAAGCCCGCGGACCGGATCGCGATGTCCGCTCAGATCAGCGAGTCCATCGACCGAGAACGCCACATGGGTCGCAAGCGCCAGCAAGTCGCCATCGCCGGGCACCGGACGATCTGCGTCGAGCACTGCCGGCAGGCCGGCCGACTTCGCCGACTTCAGTGCCCGCGCCGCCCCTTCCGGCCATCGTGTGTCAACCAAAACCGCCGCAGCTCCTGTCGCAGCCGGTTTCGGCAGCCAATCGGGCTCGGTCGGCATCCGTCTGTCGACGTGATTGACGATCATGCGTTCGCCGGACGGATCGACCATCACCGCCGAGATGGAAGTTCCCGCGCCATCGAAGTGCCGCAAGTACCGACAGTCGACGCCATATGAGCCCAGCTCATCTGCCGCAAGCTTGCCGACCATGTCCTGCCCTAGCCGCGCGGCCAGCAATGCGCGACCGCCAAGTCTGACGACCGCTACCGCCGCGGTCGCAGCCGGCCCACCTCCCACTTGTGCCAGCGACCGCGCCGCGTACTTCTCTGCGTGCTCGGGAAGCCGGTCGACGCTGAACACGAAGTCCTGGACCGCATGACCGACGCATAGAACAGTCTGCACTTCCGCTGCCCTACGACAATTGAACCGAATAGATGAAGGTTCGGGTGTCGCAACGGCTTACGCGCCACTCGGCGCGGCTTCCATTGAGTGCGACGGCGATGCGGTTGATCTGAAGAATCGGAGCTCCCGCAGGCACGCCGATGCGCCGCACGTCCTCGCCGCGCGCCAAGTCGGCGCTCAGCTCTTCATCGGCGCTCGCGATATTGACGCCGTACTCGCGCTGATACAGTGCATAAAGTGCGTTGGGCACCGGACGGTGACGATCCAAGTCCGGAAACAATTCGAGCGGAATGACGATTCGCTCCCAGCAGACCGGCCGGCCTTCGATCAGTCGTGTCCTGCGAATTTCCAGAATCGGCGATCCCGGATCCAGGTGCAGTTGCCGGGAATCGGCGGGTTTGGCGACGCGTCGCCTGACAAATTCGGCGGCGCTGGTGGGGACGGCCCGCTGGCCACCTGGCGAAGCAAGCCGAAAAAAGCGAAACAGCGATAGCTCCTGGGTCTGCTCGACGACGTAGGTCCCCTTGCCCTGCCGCCGCTCAATGAGCTTGTCTGTCGCAAGCGTATCGAGCGCCTTGCGCACCGTGCCCTGGCTGACACGAAGCCTGGCCGCGAGTGCTTGCTCGCTTGGCAGCATTTCTCCTGGGCGCCAGTTGCCTTCGGCAATCTGCTTGACCAGGAAATCGTAGACCTGGCGGTACAGTGGCCGGTAACGGGGTGAATCATCCATCACTCAGGACTCTCCATCGCTTCGCTGGTCGAGTCGTCACACTCACTGCTGGCACCTCAGCGATCTGCGGTATACTATCTTATATAAGAGTTAAGGTCGGTACACGCTGCGGACCGCAACGACGGCGCAGGCCGGGGAGAATTCGACCATGAGCGTGCCTCAACTGCTGGTGCATGAGAAGAGCGACAACGTCGGCGTGGTCGTGGTCGAGGAGCTGGCGTCGGGAAGCGACATGCTATGCGTCGTTACCAGCGACAACACCGACTTTCGCATGAGCTGCCGCGAGGCGGTGCCGATCGGCCACAAGATCGCGCTGACTGACCTCAAGGAGGGCGACACGGTCGTCAAGTATGGCCAGGACATAGGCAGGATCGTAAAGGCCGTCGGCAAGGGCGAGCACGTTCATACCCAGAACCTGAAGACCAAGCGCTGGTAAACGAGAGATCCGCATGAGCACTGGAAACAAGATCTGGGCCTATCGGCGCGAAAACAACCGGGTCGGAATCCGCAATTACGTCGCGATCCTGCCGGTCGACGATATCTCGAATGCGGCCTGTGAGGGCGTCGCGGCGCATATCCAGGGCACAACGGCCCTTCCACATGCCTACGGCCGCCTGCAGTTCGGCGCCGACCTCGACCTGCACTTCCGCACGATCATCGGGATTGGCGCAAACCCCAACGTCGCTGCCTGTGTTGTGATCGGCATCGAGCCCGGCTGGACAAAGAGAGTGGTCGATGGCATCGCTGCCACCGGCAAGCCAACAGCAGGTTTCTCGATCGAGAATAACGGAGACATCGCGACGATCGCGGCAGCGTCCCGCAAGGCGAAGGAATTCGTCCATCATGCGACCGGCCTGCTGCGGGGCGAGTGCGACCTGTCGGAATTGTGGATTGCCGCCAAGTGCGGCGAGTCGGATACGACGACTGGTCTGGCTTCATGTCCGACCGTCGGCAACATGTACGATAAGCTGATTCCCACCGGCATTTACGGCTGCTTCGCCGAAACTTCCGAACTCACGGGCGCCGAGCATCTGGCCGCGGCCCGTGCCGCGACGCCGGCAGTGGGCGAGAAATTCATGCGCATGTGGCAGGCCTATCAGGAAGAAGTCATCGAGGCGCATAAGACCTCCGATCTCTCCGACAGCCAGCCGACCAAGGGCAATATCGCTGGTGGCCTGACGACGATAGAAGAAAAAGCGCTGGGGAATCTCGAGAAGATCGGCAAGCAGGTCAAGTTCATCGATGCGCTCGCACCGGCCGAGGCGCCTGCGCGGGGACCGGGTCTATACTTCATGGACACCTCATCCGCCGCCGCTGAGTGCAACACGCTGCAGGCGGCCGCCGGTTACGTGCTGCACATCTTTCCAACCGGCCAGGGCAACGTGATCGGCAACCCGATCATGCCGGTCATCAAAGTGACCGGCAACCCGCGCACGGCCCGGCTGATGTCCGAGCATATCGACCTCGATGTTTCCGGAATTATCCGGCGCGAAATGACCATCTCCGCGGCCGGGGACCAGTTGATCAACCTCGTAATCCAGACCGCAAATGGCCGTTTCACGGCCGCCGAGGCGCTTGGTCACCGCGAATTCGTCATGACGAAGCTTTATCGCAGCGCGTGACTTCGCTATCGATCAAAGCGGCCACGCGCCTCGCGGAAGCCGCATTGTTCGCGAGCGGCGTCAGTGCTGCCGCAGCAGTGCGCACCGCAGAAGCGCTCGTTAGCGCCGAAATAGACGGTCAGCCGGGGCACGGACTGTCGCGGGTTCCTAGCTACGCGCTGCAGGTACGGGCCGGAAAGGTGGACGGACGCGCAGTGCCGCGCCTGGCCCGTCTCGGTCCGTCCCTGGTGCGAGTAGACGCCTGCTTTGGCCTCGCCTATCCGGCCATCGATCTGGCAATCGACGAACTACGGCGCATGGTGCCGGAAACAGCAATCGCCGCAGCGACAATCCATCGGTCGCATCATTTCGGCCAGGCCGGAGCCCACGTGGAGCGCCTGGCTGAATCCGGACTTGTCGCGTTGCTGTTCGGCAATACACCTCGCGCCATGGCGTTCTGTGGCGGAAAGGAAGCGCGAATGGGAACCAACCCGATCGCCTTCGCGGCGCCACTACCTGGAGGTCGACCACCGTTGATTGTCGATCTAGCGCTTTCAGTGGCCGCTCGGGGAAAAATCGTGGCGGCCCGCGACGCTGGCCGCACGATTCCTGCCGGCTGGGCCCTGGACAGTGATGGCAACGCGACCACCGACGCGATCGCCGCCTTGGCTGGCACACTTCGCCCCATCGGCGAGTCCAAGGGCGCGGCTCTCGCTCTGATGGTCGAAGTGCTTGCTGCTGCGCTGACCGGCAGTTCATTTGGTTGGGAAGCCAGCTCCATGTTTGACGACCAGGGTGGCCCGCCCGACATGGGTCAGCTGCTGATTGCCATCGATCCGGGCCCGCTTTCCGGCGGCCGGTATGCATCACGCATGGGCGCGATGATCGAGGCCATCGCCGCCGATTCCGGTACCCGCTTGCCTGGAGACCGTCGCCTCGCCCGCCGCGAGCAGGCGGCGAAGCAAGGTCTTGAGTTGCCCGCCGCGCTGGTCGCCGGACTGCAATCGCTCGCGACCGCGGCAACCTCAACAGTGACGACCCGCTGATGCCGGAAATCATCATCACCGAGTTCATGGACGACGCGACCGTCAAATCAGTCTTTGCAGGCCGAGACGTGCTTTATGACCCCGCGCTCGTCGATCGGCCGGCCGAATTGCTGCAGGCGGTTCCTGGTGCGCGCGCACTGATCGTTCGAAACCGGACCCAGGTACGCGGTTCGCTTCTCGAGGCGGCGGCAAAGTTGAGCGTCGTAGGCCGGTTGGGCGTTGGACTCGACAATATCGACGTGGAAGCCTGCCGGAAACGGCGTATCGCCGTCATACCCGCCACTGGAGCAAACGACAATGCCGTCGCTGAATACGTCGTGACGGCAGTGCTGATGCTGCAGCGCGGCGCATGGTATGCGACCCCGCGCGTGATCGCCGGCGAGTGGCCGCGCATGGAACTGATCGGCCGCGAAGTAGCGGGCCGCATGCTGGGCCTGCTCGGATTCGGGGCAATCGCCCGCGCCGTGGCCGTCCGCGTCCGCGCGCTCGGGATGACAATCGCGGCGCACGACCCCTTCGTTGCGGCCACCGATACGGCCTGGGACGGTGTCGAGCGCCTGGCGCTCGATGAGCTGTTCGTGCGCAGCGACGCAGTAAGTATTCATCTGCCGCTGACCGAAGCGACGCATAATCTGGTCGATGCGCGGCTGCTCGCGCTGATGCAGCCACACGCGGTACTCGTCAATGCGGCTCGCGGCAGGATACTTGACGAGGCAGCGCTCGTGGAAGCGCTGCGGCGCGGCCGCCTCGGCGGGGCGGCACTGGATGTTTTCTCGCGCGAGCCGGTGGATGTGGCTTCGGGCGTCGCCTTTGGCGACGTTCCCAATTTGATCCTGACACCCCATATCGCAGGGGTAACGGTGGAATCCAATTTGCGGGTCAGTCAGGCCGTCGCCGCGGCAGTACTGCGCCATCTGTCCGCATGAGGACGGTGGCGGCCTGGGGATAGCCGGGGTTGCAGCGATGAGCACAGAACCCTTGTACGACCTGCTCGTGGTCGGCGGCGGCATCAACGGCGCCGGCATCGCGCGTGACGCGGCGGGACGCGGGCTGTCGGTTCTGCTCTGCGAGCAGGACGACCTCGCGGGTCATACCTCTTCCTCCAGCACCAAATTGATCCATGGAGGATTGCGCTACCTCGAATATTTCGAGTTCGCGCTGGTGCGCAAGGCGCTGGCAGAGCGGGAGACACTGCTCAATTCCGCGCCGCATATCATGTGGCCGATGGAATTCGTGTTGCCGCACGATTCCCATCTGCGTCCGGCATGGATGATCCGCCTCGGCCTGCTGCTGTACGACCACTTGGCGCCACGCCGGACACTGGCAAGATCGCGCTCGGTGGATCTGAGACGTCACCCGGCCGGCGCTCCATTGCAATCGCGTTTTCACCGCGGTTTCATTTATGCGGACGGCTGGGTCGATGACGCGCGGCTGGTCGTCCTAAATGCAGTCGCGGCGCGCGAAGCGGGCGCCCGGATTGAGACCCGAACGAAGTGCATTTTGCTCGAACCGCTGGTGGCCGCATGGATGGCGACCCTGCAGCAAAGCGACGGCACCAAAGATCGGATCCACGCGCGCGCGGTGGTGAATGCGACCGGGCCCTGGGCGAGCGCGTTTCGCAGCGAGACCGCGGGCATCCAGGGCACCCGCGGCCTGCGCCTGATCAAGGGCAGCCACATCGTCGTACCCGCGCTATACGACACTGAATATTCCTACATCTTCCAGACTCCGGACCGCCGTATCGTCTTCGCGATCCCGTACGAACAGCGCTTCACGCTGATTGGAACGACGGATGTCGAATTCCCCGATGCCCCGGCGGCCGTCGGCGCCAGCGAATCGGAGATCGAATACCTGTGTGCGGCGGCCAGCCGCTATTTTCGGCGGCGGCTGGAGCGGACGGACGTGGTCTGGAGTTTCGCCGGCTTGCGGCCATTGCAGAAGGAAAAGAACGAGGATCCCGCCGGAGTGACGCGGGACTACGAACTTGAAATTGACCGGCGCGATCCGCCGCTGCTATCGGTCATTGGCGGCAAGATCACGACCTACCGGCGCCTTGCGGAAGAAGCGGTCGACCGGATAACGGCATTGTTGGGCGGGCGGCTTCCGCGATGGACTGCGCGCGTTCCGTTGCCGGGCGGGGAATTGCCTGGGGGCGATTTTGACGCCTACCTCGTGCTATTGATCCGTGATCGGCCGTGGGCGGACCCGCAGATGTTGCGCCGAATGGCGCGCGCCTACGGCTGCCGCATCGAACGCATTCTGGCTGGCGCGGACGAACTCGCGGCTCTCGGCCGAGAAGTGCTGCCCGGTCTGCACGAACGCGAGCTTGATTATCTGCATCGAGAGGAATGGGCGCGGAGTGTCGAAGATGTACTCTGGCGGCGCAGCAAGCTCGGACTGCACATGCCGGCCGGCGGTGACCTGCGGCTCGAGCACTGGATTATGGAGAACTGGCGATGACGCGTTACGTGCTGGCACTAGACCAGGGAACGACGAGTTCACGTGCGATCCTGTTCGACCGGCAGGGAATGATCAGAGCCCAGGCCCAGCGGGAAATCGCCCAGCATTACCCTCATCCGGGCTGGGTCGAGCATGACCCTGATGAGATTTGGGCGACCCAGGCGGCGACGATTACCGAGGCGCTGGCGCTTGCAGACGCTGCGCCCGAAGACCTGGTCGCCGTCGGATTGACGAACCAGCGAGAAACGACCGTGCTCTGGGACCGCGCCACAGGCCACCCGCTGGCACCCGCCATTGTGTGGCAGGATCGGCGCACTGCCGATCACTGCGACCGCCTGCGTGCCGAAGGGTACGAAGCGGAAATTTCGAAACGTACCGGTCTTCTGCTGGATCCATACTTTTCCGCGACCAAGCTGGCCTGGTTGTTCGAAAATGTCGATGGTTCGCGCGCCAGGGCCGAACGCGGTGAGCTCGCATTCGGCACGATCGACAGCTGGATTGCTTACAAGCTTTCCGAACGCAGGCTGCATGTCACCGACGCCACAAACGCAAGCCGGACCCTGCTATTCAATCTCGCAACCGGCGAATGGGACCAGGAACTGCTGGACCTGTTTGGCATTCCACGGGCATGCTTGCCGGACTTGTTGCCGTCATCGATCGCTCCCGGGACCTGTGCGCGGAATGAACCGGTCACTGCGCGGATACAGGGCCACGAAGTTCCGCTTGCAGGTATCGCCGGCGACCAGCAGGCCGCGCTATTCGGTCAGGCCTGCTTCGAAAGCGGAATGGCCAAGAACACCTACGGGACCGGCTGCTTCATGCTGATGAACACGGGTGCCAACGTCGCCCCGTCGCGGAACCGGCTGTTGTCGACGATTGCATGGGACGTTGGCGGGCGCAGCTACGCTCTTGAAGGCAGCGTGTTCGTCGGCGGCGCCGTCGTGCAGTGGCTGCGCGACGAACTTCGATTCATAGAGCGTTCCGACGACGTCGAATCGCTAGCCAGATCGGTCCCCGACAGCGGCGGCGCCCATGTCGTGCCGGCCTTTGCAGGACTCGGGAGCCCGCACTGGGATCCGTACGCTCGCGGTACGATTACTGGACTGACCCGCGGCACCGGAAAGGCCCACATTGCGCGCGCCGCACTGGAAGCGATCGCATTCCAGAGCGCCGAACTGCTTGCCGCGATGCAGGCGGACACGGGACAGCCGTTGATCGAGTTGAGGGTCGACGGAGGCGCCTCCATCAACGACTTGCTGATGCAGTTTCAGGCCGATGTGCTTGGCGTCCGAGTCGTGCGTCCCCGGGTACGCGAGACGTCCGCCCTCGGTGCCGCATTCCTTGCAGGGCTTGCGACCGGGTATTGGTCGTCGCTCGGCGAAATTGCCCGCATCTGGCAACCGGATCGCAGCTTTGAGCCTGCCATGAGCCGCGATGAGGCTGCCGCGCGCCTGTCTGGCTGGTCCGCTGCGGTCAGGCGCAGTCGCGGCCTGGCAGTATGATCCGGCGCAGCATGATCTGGATTGATCGAAGCGGGGCGCGGACGGCGCGCTTCGTTACAACCCATATTCGTCTCGTCGCCGGTCAGGCGGTATCGGCCTCCGAATCGCGGCCGAGGATCGGCCCCAGCCAGCGCCGCGCCTCGGGCAGCGCCATGCCCTTGCGCCGTGCATAGTCCTCGAGCTGATCGCTGCCGATCGTGCCGACCGCGAAGTAGCGCGACTCCGGATGCGAGAAGTACCAGCCGCTGACGGCGGCGGCCGGGTACATCGCATAGGACTCCGTCAGCTTGATGCCGGTTGCGGCTTCCGCGTCCAGCAACCGCCATAACGTGCCCTTCTC
>JAQBHG010000077.1:0-3785 GCA_032127975.1 Steroidobacteraceae bacterium | reverse complement strand
ACGCGGCAGATGCCGTCGGTGACGCTCACCACGGTGCCGACGTTTCGCGCCTCCGTGGCCGCATCGAAGTTCTTGATCCGTGCCTGGATCAAGTCGCTGATTTCTGAAGCCTTGATGGACATGTCTCTTTCCTTGCCTAATGCGTCAGCGCCGAACCGAGCCGCGCCAGGCGGCCTTTCAGCGATCCATCGATGACCAGGTCGCCGGCGCGCACGATTGCGCCGCCGATCAGTGATTCATCGATGCGGGTATGCATGCGGACGTCACGGCCGAGACGGCGCTTGAGCGCATCCGTCAGCCGCTTCTCCTGCGGTGCCGCGATCTCGCGCGCGGTGATGACCTCGACATCGATCACGTTTTCGATTTCCGCGCGCAGCATCTCGAACTGTTCCGCGATTTCCGGCAGCAGGCCGAGGCGGCGGTTCTCCGCCAGCGTGCGCAGGAAGTTTTGCCCGCTATCGCCAGCGGCCTTGCCCGCAACTTCGGCCAGCAGTTCGACCAGTTGCCCGCCCGTGACCAGCGGATGGCCGATCAGGCGGGCGACTCGTGCATCCGCCGCGGCCACGGCGGCCACGCCCAGGAGCTTCGACCAGCCGCCAAGGTCCTTTGACTCGCGCGCATGTGCGAAAGCGGCTCTTGCGTAGGGCCTGGCGATGGTTGCGCGATCAGCCATGCGTTGGTGCCTGCTTTTCGAGCTCCGCCGCAAGTTCGTCCAGGAGTGCAGCGTGCGCCTTGGCGTCCACTTCGCGGCCGAGCACGCGGGTTGCACCAGCGACCGCCAATGCCGCGACTTCACGCCGCAGGCTGTCGCGCGCCCTGCTCTGCGTGGTCATGATCTCGGTGCGCGCCGCCGCGACCAGCCGGTCACCTTCCGTGACAGCTACATTCTTGGCTTCCGCGATCAGGTCGCCCGAACGCTTGTGCGCCATCGCGTCCACCTGAGTGGACTTCTGCCGGGCCTCCTGCAGGATCGCTTCTGCGCCATGTCTGGCGTCCGCCAGATCGCGCTGCCCTTTCTCGCCCGCAGCGATGCCGTCCGCAATCTCCTTGCGGCGCTGCTCGATGGCATTCATCACCGGCGGCCAGATGTAGCGCATGCACAGCCAGACAAAGACGATCATGCCGATCGTCTGCCCGAGCAGCGTCAGGTTGATGTTCATCGAACCTTCTCCCCGGCTCTCAGCCGCCCAGTGCGTTCTGCAGCTGTCCGACGAACGGGTTGGCAAACGTGAAGAAAAGCGCGATACCGACGCCGATCATCGCGACCGCGTCGAGCAACGCGACGACGATGAACATCTTCACCTGCAGCATCGGCGCCAGTTCCGGCTGCCGCGCTGCGCCTTCGAGGAACCGCCCGCCCAGCAGGCCCATGCCGACGCCGACGCCGAGGGCGCCGAGGCCGATCAGGATCGCCACGGCGATCGCGGTCATACCAATCACAGTTTCCATCTCTAGTCTCCTGGTCGAAAATCGATCAATGAGTCTCGTGTGCCATGCTGAGGTACACGATCGTCAACATCATGAAAATGAAGGCCTGCAGCGTGATGATCAGGACGTGGAATCCCGCCCACACGAGCTGCAGGGGCACCTGGTACAGGCCCATCAGCGCCAGCAACAGGAAAATCAGTTCGCCTGCGTACATGTTTCCAAACAGTCGCAGCGACAGTGAAATCGGCTTGGCGATCAACGAGACACCTTCGAGAATCAGGTTGAAGGGAATCGCCGCCCAATGATTGAAGGGCGTCAGCGTCAGTTCCTTCGTGAACCCACCGATGCCCTTGATCTTGATGCTGTAGAAAATCGTCAGGATGAATACCGAGATCGACATCGCGAAGGTGACGTTGACGTCGGTGGTCGGCACGACCCGCAGGTACGGGATACCCATCTGGCGTGCTGCCAAGGGTAGCCAGTCCACCGGGATCAGGTCCATCAGGTTCATCAGGAAGACCCAGCAGAAGAGCGTGAGCGCAAGCGGCGCGATCAGGTTGCTCTTGCCGTGGAAGGTTTCGCGGACGCTCTGGTCGACGAAGCCCACCACGATCTCGACCAGGGTCTGCAGTTTGCTGGGGACACCGCTGGTCGCGCGCTTCGCCACGCGGCCGAACAATGTCAGGAATACGACACCGAGCAGGACTGCGAAGAACATCGAGTCGACATTCAGCGCGAAGAAATTGCCGTTGCACTGGTTCCAGACCCATTCGCCGTCCGCCTTGCAGACGGTCAGGTTCTGGAGGTGGTGGACGATGTATTCGCCGGATGAGTGTCCCGCTTCCGCCATGATCCCTCAACGTCCCTTGTCGAACAGCAGCGCCGCCGGCAGGGCCAGCAGCGTCGCGATGTACCCGGCAAATAGAAACTCCGGGTGCAGCGGCTTCAAGGTCACAAACACTGCGGCGAACATGATCACCGTAATTGCGAGTTTGCCGGCCTCGCCAATCCAGCCAGCCCGCAGCAGGCTTTGCGCGCTGCTTGCTGCCCGCGGCGACATCAGTCTCGCCGCCAGAAATGCGTTCGGCACGACGCCGATCAATCCACCTAACAAGGTGGGGACTGCCCGGTCGGAACCAAGCCAGATCCAGACCACCACCGCGAGCACAAGGCCGGCTGCCAGCTGCGCAATCAGGATGTTGCGGACGGTTTTCATGCACCCGGCTCCGGCAACAAAAACGCCACGTGGCCCCCAGCGGTCCGTGGCGTTTTCACGCTTTGCAGCAAGCCGCACGAGCGGCCAAAAACCGGCGGCATTATAGAGGGCGGGACCCCTCCGGCACAACCGTGAAGAGGCCGAAAAACCGTTGTTATTTCGCGGTGTTATGTACGGACACCGGCCTCCGGTTTACTCGCCACGGCGACCAAGGATGCTTGTCCTCAAGCAGGATCCCCTACTGCGGGTTGTCGCAGGTGCCGATCTTCTTGCCGGCGATCTTGATGGTCATCGTAATGCCCTCGGCCGTGGCATTGATCACGCCCGTGTAAGCGTCTGCGCTTTCGAACGTCATCTCGCCGGTGCCTGTCATCGGCATGTCGCCGCTGCACTGCATCGTCCAGGTCGCCTTGTTGCCGACGACCTTGTAGTTCGAGTTCACGCAACTCGGGTCGCCGCCCGACGGCGGCCTGGTCCAAGTCTTGTGCGCGCACATCTTCAAGGTCTGTGCCGGAGGCGAGAACGGCATGCCCTCCATGACCATTTGTGAAGTTGTCTGCCAGAGGACGCCCGGCGGGTCGGCCGCGCGGGCCGGCGACAGGGCCACAAACAGGAGTGCGGCGGCTGCCATCAGGCGGCCAGAGACTAAGCGCATTCTGTATCTCCCCAACAGTGATTGGAAATTATACCGGGGTGCTATGTGATATGCGCCCGGCAGCGGGGCGCTGTCAAGCGTGTGCGGTAAAAGGTGCCAGTTAACGGATATGCGCGAGAATCCCATCCAGTTCGTCGAGACTGTGATAGGTGATGACCAGTCTGCCCTTGCCCTTGGCGCCGTGATGCAGTTCGACCTTCGCGCCGAGTTTGTCCGCCAAATCGCCTTCTAGCCTCTTGATGTCCGGATCGCGTTCCGCGCTGCCACGCCCGGAACGCTCCGATTCGCCGGCCGCGAGCCTGGCGAGCAGGCGCCGAACCAGCGCCTCGGTGTCCCGCACCGACAGGCCCTTTTTCGCGACCAGCCCCGCGACTTCTGCCAGCTGCCGGCGATTGGTCAATCCGAGCAGTGCGCGCGCGTGGCCCATTTCGAGCTTTCGTTGCTCGACCAGCGTCTTGACCTCGTCGGGCAATTCCAGCAAACGCA
>JAQBHG010000076.1:0-6479 GCA_032127975.1 Steroidobacteraceae bacterium | reverse complement strand
GAACTTTATGCTCCGCTCTGGGACACCCACCGCCACCTCGGCCGATGCGCGCGAGATGGCATTTGTGTCGAACGCTTCCAGGAGGACGAAGAGACCTAGCTCGCGGGCGCAGTCGAGCATCTCACGGAGCGAGTCATCGGACAGCATGCGAATGATGAGCAGTACGCCGCCGGCGCCGGCTGCGCGGGCTTCGTAGAGTTGGTAAGGATCAACCAGAAAATCCTTTCGCATTGCGGGAACGTGCATTGGAGCAAGTGTTGCGGCGGCGGTTTTCAGGTGCTCGAGGCTGCCGTGGAATTGCGAAGGTTCGGTCAGCACGGAGACTGCCGCCGCACCTCCCTCGGCATAGGCGGTAACGCGTCTTTCGAGGTCGTCGTCGCCGAGGCGGCCAAGCGATGGCGAGCGGCGCTTGAATTCGGCGATCAGGTCGAAGCGGCCATGAAGTCGCAGCGGCAACGGTTGCGGTGTCGCAAGCGCCCTCGCGCGGAGCGCCGTCAGCGGCTCACGTGCGCGGGCTTGCTCAAGGCGAGCCCGGCTCGCCGCAGCCATGCGATCGAGGAAACCGCTCAACCGCGGCGCTCCCTGCCAAAATCGACGATGCCCCGAAGCAACGCCGCTGCGCGGCCGTCGTCGATCGCTGCCGCCGCGAGTTTCGTGCCTTCAACGGCATTCCGTGCGAGCCCGGTAACCTCGGCTACGAGGGCAGCGCCCATGATCAGCGCATCACGATGCGCGCCTGATTCCTCCCCGCGCAACACCGCGGCAAGGCGCGTCGCATTGCTCGCGGCGTCACTGCCCTTGAGTTCCAGCTCATCACAGCCCGGCAACCCGAAGTCGGCGGCGGTCCTCCTGGCCTTCCTTACGGAGCCTGGCGTCACGTCGAAAATCGTGAATGGCGAAGCAGGAGTCGGTTCATCCCAGCCGCTGTCGCCGTGCACGACGAACATGCGCCGGATCTCCATGCCAGAGAGTGTCTCCGCCATCAGGCTCGCGACTTCCAGGCTCCACGCGCCGATCAGCGCATAGGGCGCCTGGGCGGGATTCGCGAGCGGTCCCAGCAGGTTGAAGATCGTGCGCACGCCGAGCGCCGCGCGCACCGGCGCGATCGCCTTCATCGCCGGGTGGTAATGCGGGGCAAACAGGAATGTGAACCCGGTGCGATCGAGGCACAGGCCGGCGTCTGTCTCATCGAGCGGTAGCGGCAGGCCCAGCGCTTCCAGCACGTCCGCGCTGCCGGATCGCGAAGACACCGAGCGATTTCCATGCTTGACGATGCGCACACCCGAAGCTGCGGCCAGGAGCGCGGCGCCGGTCGACAGGTTGAAGCTGTGTGAACCATCGCCGCCCGTGCCGACGACGTCCGCGATGAGCCCGCCCGCGGCTATCCGCGGCTGCCGCGCCAGCGAGCGCATGGCGCGCGCGAACCCGCGCACCTCATCCGCCGTCACGCCCTTGATGCGAAGCGCGGCGAGCAATGCTCCCGCCATCGCGGGCGCCATCTCGGCATCGGTCAGCGCGAGCATCAGTTCGTACGCCGCACCCTCCGCCAGATTCCTGCGCTCGAGCAGCGCCTCCAGCGCCTCCTTGCCACAGCGATTCATTTGCGGGTTCCCGCCTGCAGGAAACGCGCCATCAAGCGCGGGCCATCGGGCGTCAGGATGCTTTCCGGGTGAAATTGCACGCCTTCCACCGGAAGTGACCGGTGCCGCACGCCCATGATCTCGCCTTCCGCGGTCCAGGCCGTCACTTCGAGATCCGCCGGGATCTGCTCGCGCTCGGCGATCAGCGAGTGATAGCGCCCGGCCTCGAACGGATTCGGCAGCCCCTCGAACAGACCGCGGCCATCGTGCTGCACCGGCGAGGTCTTGCCATGCATCAGCCGCGCGGCGCGCACGACACGGCCGCCGAAAACCTCGACGACCGCCTGATGGCCGAGGCAGACGCCGAACACAGGCACGCGGCCTGCGAAAGTCTCGATCATGCGCATCGACAGGCCCGCATCTGCAGGCGTGCCGGGACCCGGTGACACGCACAGATGCGTCGGCTCGATCGCAAGCGCCTCCTCCACCGTGATCCGGTCGTTTCGATGAACCCTGACATCGGCGCCGAGCACGAGAAACGCCTGCACCAGGTTGTAGGTAAAGGAGTCGTAATTGTCTATCAGCAGCAGCCGCGGTTTCACAGGCCGCCCTCCGCGAGTTCGAGCGCGCGCCTGAGCACGGCACTCTTTGCAATGACTTCGTCGTGCTCGCGCTCCGGCACGCTGTCGGCGACGATGCCGGCTCCTGCCTGGTAACTGTAGCGGCCGTTCGCGAACACCAATGTGCGGATCGTGATGGCCTGGTCCATGTCCCCGCCCTTGCCGAAGTATCCGACCGTGCCGCCATAGAGCCCGCGGCCCACCGGCTCGAGCTCGTCGATGATCTGCATTGCGCGCACTTTCGGGGCGCCCACCAGCGTCCCGGCGGGAAACGCAGCGGCGAACAGGTCGAAAGCGTCGCGCCCCGGCGCCAGCTCCCCGCTGACGCCGCTCACGATGTGCATGACGTGACTGTAGCGCTCGATCACCCGGTAGGGATCGACCTGCACCGAACCCGCGCTGGCGACACGGCCGAGGTCGTTGCGCGCCAGGTCCACGAGCATCACGTGTTCGGCGTTCTCCTTCGGGTCCGCCAGCAGGCGCGCTGCGTGCGCCTCGTCCTCGGCGGCATCGACGCCGCGCGGCAGCGTGCCAGCGATGGGTCGCAGCTGTGCACGTCTGCCACTCAGGCGTACCAGCGCTTCCGGCGAGGAACCGACCACGGTCACGCCACCGGCTTCGCAGTAATACATGTAGGGCGAGGGATTGATCAGCCTGAGCGCACGATAAGCCTCGAATGGGTCGAGCTCGCATTCGCCGTCGAAACGGATTGAAAGCACCAGCTGGTAAATGTCGCCCGCCACGATGTGCGACTTCGTTCGTGCGACGGCGTCTACGAACTGGCCGCGGCCCAGACTCGCGCTGGCCGGCGCATATTGGAACCGGCGCGACGCCTTCGGCAAGGGGCCGGAGAGCGCTGCAATGATCTCGCGCTTCAGTGCCTGCCGTTCGGTCTCTGTGCCGTCATGCAGGAGCGTCACGCCGCGTGTCAGGTGATCGAAGACCAGCAGCGATTTCGGCGCAACGTAGCAGGCTTCCGGCACCGTCGACTCGTCGCGCACAGGACGCGGCAGCGACTCCAGGTGCCGCACGAGATCATAGGACGAGTAGCCGACGAGACCACCGGGCAACGGCAGGCCATGATTATCCGGCCGCGGCCTTGGCGCGTGCGCGAGCGCATCGCGCAACGCCGCGAGCAATTCGTCCCGGCCCGCTGGTCGCGGTGATCGGGTGCCATTGATTGCGAGTCCGTGCCCGTCCAGCCTGACTTCGAGGCGATCGCCAAAGCCGATAAACGAGTAGCGCGCGAGGCGGATGCCGCCCTCGACGCTCTCCAGCAGAAAGCACGGATGAAACGGCCGCAGTTTCAGGTAGGCCGAAACCGGCGTGTCGAGATCCGCTGCGATGTCAAATGGCAGGCTCATGGACATGCAAAAAACCCACCCCCGTTACATGCGGAGATGGGCCCTGGTTCGAATTCGGTAACAAAAAAAGAAACTACGCGACCAGCGCCCACTCCCCTGAGCAGCGCCACCACCAGCCGAGATCGGCAGTCATTGAGATCGCGTCAGTCACGAAGCCAGTATCGGCTGGCGCCGGTCCGCAGGTCAAGCCATGGGGCAAGTCAGGGGCAACTTCAGGTAACGCCGGCCATTTGCCTCCGGATCTGGCAGCTGGCCGGCGCGGATGTTGACCTGCACGGCCGGGTACAGGAGCTTCGGCACATCGAGCCCGGCGTCGCGCTTCGTGCGCAGTGCGACAAATTCAGCCTCCGTCACGCCATCCCGCAGGTGGATGTTGCCGGAACGCTGGGCGGCGATCGTCGTCTCGCATCGGGCCTCCCGGCCGCCCGGCGAATAGTCGTGGCAGACAAAAACACGCGTGTCCGGCGGCAACTCGTAGAGGTGGCGGATCGAGGCGTACAGCACGGCTGCGTCGCCACCCGGGAAGTCGCAGCGCGCCGTGCCGCCGTCAGGCATGAAAATCGAATCGCCGACGAACACGGCATCGCCGATCAGGTAGCTCAGGCTGTCGTTTGTGTGGCCCGGCGTCGCGATCGCGCGAATCGCAATGGACCCGACCTGGAATTCCTCGCCATCCCGGAGCAGCCGGTCAAACTGCCGGCCATCCACCGGAAATCCGGGACCGAGATTGAACACCTCGCGAAATACCTGTTGCACCTTGCAGATTCCCGCGCCAATCGCGATGCGCCCGCCGACCACCGCCTTGATGTGCGGCGCCGCACTCAGGTGATCGGCATGAGCATGAGTCTCGAGGATCCATTCGAGCGTGAGCCGCTCACGCCGCATGTGTGCCACGATTTCGTCCGCAGCACCCGTCCAGCAGCGCCCGGAGTGGATGTCGAAATCGAGTGCCGGATCGATGATCGCGGCCGTTCGCGATTCAGGATCGCTGACGACATAGCTCCAGGTCGAGGTCGGTTCATGAAAAAACGGGCGCACGTCAGTATGCATGACTCGTCCTCAGCCGCGCCTGGCGTCAATCCAGCGCTGCACTTCGGACTCCAGCACCGTGAGCGGTACGCCGCCGGTTCGCAGCACGAGGTCGTGGAATTCCCGGACGTCGAAATCCTTTCCGAGCGCCGCGGCAGCGCGCTCGCGCAACTCCACAATCCTGAGCATGCCGATCATGTACGCGGTCGCCTGGCCTGGATTCAGGATGTAGCGCTCGGTCGCCTTGGTCGCGGCGTCTTCACTGGTCGGGCTGTTCTCGACGTGATATCGAATCGTCTGTTCGCGCGACCAGCGCTTGGCATGGATGCCCGTGTCTACGACCAGGCGCACGGCGCGATGCAGTTCCAGCGCGAGGCGTCCGAATTCGGTGTAAGGATCCTTGTAGAAACCAAGCTCCTTGCCCAATCGCTCGCTGTAAAGACCCCAGCCCTCCGAGTAGGCCGTAAAGCCGCCAGTACGCCGGAATTGCGGCAGTGCTTCCTGCTCCGACGCGACCGCACTCTGCATGTGATGGCCCGGGATGCCCTCGTGGAAAGCCAGCGCCTCCTGCTCGTACTTCGGCATCTCGCGCATCCGATACAGGTTTGCGTAAAACACGCCGGGCCGGCTGCCGTCCTGCGCCGGCCTCTGGTAGAAGGCCTTGCCCGCCGACTTTTCGCGGAACGGCTCGACCGCGCGCACGACCAGCTCCGCTTTCGGCAGGGTCACGAACAATTCCGGCAGCCTCGCGCGCATCGCCTCAAGTGTCCGGGTGGCATCCGCGAGCCAGGCCACCTGCCCCTCCGGCGTGTCCGGATAGTAGAAGCGGTCGTCCGTGCGCATGAAGTTGAAGAACGCCTGCAGGTCCCCCTCGAAGCCGACTTCACGCATCACCCGGCGCATCTCGCCCTGCAGGCGCACGACCTCGCGCAGGCCGATGTCGTGGATCTGGGCAGCGCTCAGTTTCGTCGTCGTAAAGTTCTCGAGCAGGAAATCGTAGTACGCGCCGCCGTCCGGTAGTTTCCAGACACCGTCATCAGCGGTGGCGCCCGGCTCCGCCGTCTTCGCCCATGCAATAACTGAAACCCAGGCGGGCTTCACCGACGTCAACAGCGCGTCTGCAGCCTGCACCGTCAGCTCTTCGCGCCGCTTGTCGTCGAGCGTGATCGCCCCGACCTTCGCCTTGAAATCGGCGAACAGCGGGCTGTCGGCGGGTCCGTCGTCGAATGGGCGGCCGCTGATCACGTTTCCGGCATCCTCGATCACGTACGCATAGACGAACTTTGGCGGCAGCACGCCCGCGCGCGCGGCCTGCTCCGCCCGCTCCAGCACCGTGTTCATGTAGCTCTGCAGGCCCGCCAGGCGCTGGATGTACGCCAGCGCATCCGGCTCCGTGTCGATGCGATGCGCATTGATCAGGAATGCGGGCGCCTGGACCTGCGGGCCATCCTTGTCGATCTGGTAGCCGTGATTGCGCCAGCTATAACGCGCGATGCGGCGCTCCTCGCTCGACTCGAAGACCCGGTAGGAAAGTCTCGTCGCATCGTCGAGCGCCGCCGGGTCGACAGTCGCACGCAACTCGGCGAGCTGGTTCTTTGCGAGCTCGAAGCGCTCCAGGTCGCCCCGCTCGCTCGGATCCCCCCACTCGCCATAGTGCAGCCGCAGGCCCAGCGATGTAGCCAGGGTCGGATCCAGTTCCAGCCGTTGCTGGAAAGCGCGCTCAAAGAAGGCATTTGCGGCGGCGTTGGGATCCGGTGCTTTACCATGGGCAGGCTGCGCCGCGGCACCGAGGCTGCCGATCACTGTCAACGCAATTACAGTGACAAATCGCATTTCGCGTTTCTCCCCAGCCTCGCCGCTCCGCGGGTCGCAAAGGTAGCACGGTT
>JAQBHG010000075.1:0-28070 GCA_032127975.1 Steroidobacteraceae bacterium | reverse complement strand
AGGTCGGCAGCGGAGAGCGCGCCGTCCCGCTGCAATTCGTCCAGGATGCGACGGTCGCTGCGATCGAGCGAAATCCGCACTGTTGTTTTCATATATAGAAGATATTAGACCATAAAATTCCACAATTTTGCATTACAGTACAGGATCGCGGCGAATTTGTGGTCGTTCTTGGGTAGAATATGCGGACAACGCCCGGCTTGTCCTCGCCACGCGGGTACCCCATGGTTACGAAGTCACGCCTGCATGTGCCACAGACCCCGGCCAGGCCGGGCGACGCGCCGGACTTCAGCTATCTAGAGCTTTCGGCCGCCGGTTCAGTGAAGCGGCCCGAGACCAGCGCGCGTGTCCGGGACATACAGGCACTTTCTGACCAGCTGGTGCGTGTACTCGACGACAAGCACCAGGCTGTCGGGCCTTGGAGCCCGCTTATCGAGCCTGCGGAGCTGCAAATTGCGCTCCGCCACATGCTGCTGACGCGGACATTCGACGACCGCATGCAGCGCATCCAGCGCTCCGGGAAGATCAGTTTCTACATGCGCTCGCTCGGCGAGGAAGCGGTGTCCGTCGCAATGGGCATGGCGCTGCAGCCGGGCGACATGCTGTTCCCGTCCTATCGTAACCAGGGCCTCTACGTCGTGCGCGGGCGCCCGATCGTGGACCTGATGTGCCAGCTGCTCTCGAATACGCGCGACATGTGCAAGGGACGCCAGCTGCCGGTCATGTACCACTGGGCCGAGGGCCGGATCTTCTCGATTTCCGGCAATCTCGCGACACAGTTTCCGCAGGCTGTCGGCTGGGCGATGGCGGCAGCGATCAAGGGACAGGACGACATCGCGGTCAGCTGGCTGGGCGAGGGCTCGAGTGCGGAGGCCGATTTCCATCACGCGCTGTTGTTCGCTTCGGTCTACAAAGCGCCCGTGATCCTGAATGTCGTCAACAACCAGTGGGCGATTTCGACATTCCAGGGCCACGCGGGTGGCGAGCGCCGCAGTTTCGCAGCGCGCGGGCCAGGTTATGGCATCGCGGGACTGCGCGTGGACGGCAACGATTTCCTCGCCGTCCATGCAGTGACGCAATGGGCGGCCGAGCGCGCACGAACCGGCCACGGGCCGACGCTGATTGAACATGTGACCTACCGGGCTGCCGCGCATTCGACCAGCGACGACCCGGCGCGCTACCGCCCGAAGGAAGACTACCAGGGCTGGCCATTGGGCGATCCGATCGACCGCTTGAAGGGTCACCTGATCGCGCTCGGCGAATGGTCCGAGGATCGGCAGCTGGCGCTGAACGCGGAGTTGGAGGCGCACGTCGCATCATCGTGGAAGGAGGCGGTCAGCCACGGCACGCTGACGGCGCCTCCACGCCTGGATCCCCACCTGATGTTCGAGGACGTGTTCAAGGAGATGCCGCCGCACCTGAAGAAGCAGGAAGCGGAATTGCGGGCCGAGCTGGAGCGGACTTAGGTCATGGCACAGAGAAACATGATCCACGCCCTGAATTCGGCGATGGACATCATGCTGGGCAGAGATCCCGCAGTCGTCGTGATGGGCGAGGACGTCGGCTACTTCGGCGGCGTGTTTCGCTGTACTGAAGGCCTGCAGCGCAAGTATGGCGAGCACCGCGTGCTCGACACGCCGATCGCGGAGGGTGGAATCATCGCTGCGGCGATCGGGATGGCCGTCAACGGCCTGCGGCCGGTGGCCGAGATCCAGTTCGCGGACTACATCTACCCGGGCTATGACCAGATCGTCAGTGAGCTTGCGCGCCTGCGCTACCGCAGCGCCGGGGATTTCTTCGCTCCCGTCACCGTGCGCACGCCCTCCGGCGGCGGCATCCGCGGTGGCCAGACCCATTCGCAGAGCCCTGAGGCCCTGTTCGCGCATGTCGCCGGCCTCAAGGTCGTGATGCCGTCGAATCCCTACGACGCCAAGGGTCTCCTGATCGCATCGATCGAGGATGACGACCCGGTAATATTCTTCGAGCCCAAGCGAATCTACAACGGGCCCTTCGACGGCGAGCCGGACAAGCCGGCCGTGCCGTGGAGCGCGCATCCGAAAGGCGAGGTGCCCGATGGCCATTACACGGTTCCGATCGGCAAGGCCGAAATCATCCGGAGCGGGAGCGCCCTGACGATCGTCACCTATGGCACCATGGTCCACGTATCCGAGGCCACCGCCCGCAAGCTGGGGCTTGATGCGGAGATCATCGACGTGCGCACCATGGTGCCGCTCGATACCGATACGATCTGCAGTTCGGTCGCGCGCACCGGCCGTTGCGTGATTGTCCACGAAGCGACGCGATTCGCCGGCTTCGGCGCCGAATTGTCGGCGACCATCCAGGAAGAATGCTTCTGGAACCTGCAGGCGCCGATCGTGCGCGTAGCGGGCTGGGACACTCCCTATCCACACGCCTTCGAGTGGGAGTATTTTCCGGGGCAGGCGCGCGTCGCGAAGGCGCTGAAGACCGTCATGGAGGCTGCATGAGCCGCTTTGTCTTCAAGATGCCGGACCTTGGTGAAGGCACGGTCACCGCCGAGGTCGTCGAGTGGAAGGTCAAGGTCGGTGATTCGGTCACTGAGGACCAGATCATCGCCGAAGTCATGACCGACAAGGCCGCGGTCGAGATTCCGGCGCCGGTCAGCGGCAAGGTCGTCTCGATCACCGGTCAGCCCGGCGACATGGTTGCGGTCGGCTCCGAGCTGATCGCCTTCGACACGACGGACGGCGCGGCCGCCACGGCGCCCGCCGCGGCGGCAGTCGCGTCGCCGGCTCCCGCCGCGCGCGTGGCCCCAGCCGTTTCGGCAGCAGCGGTGACGCCCGCTGCCCGCGTGATGGCCTCGCCGGCCACGCGCCGCAAGGCACATGCAGCAGGGATCGATCTCGCGACTGTCAGCGGTTCCGGTCCGGGCGGGCGGATATCGGCGCAGGACCTCGAGGCGGTAATCAACGGATCAGGCGATACGGTGATCCGGCCGGCGCTTCGCACGACGCGCGAAGGCACCGAGGAGATCAAGATCATCGGCGTGCGGCGGTTGATCGCACAGCGAATGAGCGAAGCCAAGCGCAACATCCCGCATTTCGCCTATGTCGAAGAGGTGGATGTCACGGAACTGGAGGCGCTTCGGCAGTACCTGAATTCCCGCCTCGCAAAAGGCGCGCCGTCCCTGACTTACCTGCCATTCATCGTAACTGCGCTCACGCGGGTGCTGGTGCAGTTCCCGCAGTGCAATGCCATTTACGATGCCGAGCGCAATGTGATCATCAGGCATCGTGCAGTTCACGTCGGCATCGCGACCCAGACGCCGGACGGCTTGAAAGTGCCGGTCCTGCGCAATGCCGAGGCAAGATCTCTCGCCGATCTTGCGCTGGAGATCCGGCGCCTGTCCGAAGGCGCGCGCAGCAACAAGTCAAGCCGCGAGGAGCTCACGGGATCCACGATCACCGTGACCAGTCTCGGCAGGCTTGGGGGCATCGCCTCCACGCCGGTTATCAATGCGCCCGAGGTCGCGATCATCGGCGTCAACAAGGCCGTTGAGCGGCCAGTCGTCGTCAATGGCGCGATCGCCATACGCCGCATAATGAATCTTTCGTCATCGTTCGATCATCGCTTCGTCGACGGCTTCGACGCGGCGGCCATGATCCAGGCGCTGAAGGAGCGTCTGGAGCACCCCGCAATCATCTTCATACAGGATTGACCACCCCATGAACGCACAGGTCATGCATTCCAGGACCGCAACCGACACCACGACCCGCCCTGCATTTGGCACGAAGATGGCAAGTGCGATGGCGGTTGCCAGCTTCCGCGACGGGAAGTGGACGGCGCACGAGTTGCGCAAGTTCGGGCCGATCGAGATCAGCCCGGCGGCGCACGCGCTGCACTACGGCAGCAGTTGCTTCGAGGGTTTCAAGGCCTACCGCTGGGCCGATGGCAGCATCAACATCTTCCGGATGGACCGCCACATCACGCGTATGCGCCAGAGCGCACGCGGGCTCGTGATGCCGGAACCGGACGCAGCTCAGCTTGCGGCGATGGTCACCGCGGTCGTGGACCGGGTGCGCAACGAAGTGCCGGAGGCACCGGGTGCGCTCTACCTGCGCCCGTTGCTTTTTGGCCTGGGTGCGAGTATCGGCGGCGCGACGACGCCGCCGACGGAAGCCATGCTGATCGTGCTTGCGAGCCCGGTCTGGGATTATTTTTCGACAGGCCCGAAGGCATTGCGCATTTATGTAGAGGAGCAGGCTACACGTTGCGCTTCGCACCTCGGGATGATCAAGACCGGCGGCAACTATGCAGCGGCGATGGGCCCGACCACTGCGGCCAGGCAGAAGTACCAGGCAGACCAGGTGCTGTTCTGCCCCGGTGGCGAGGTTCAGGAGACCGGGGCCGCCAATTTCCTGCTGATCAGGGAGGGGAAGATCCTGACCCGCAGCCTGGACGAGACATTCCTGCACGGTGTGACGCGCGATTCGCTGCTGACGATCGCGCCGGACATGGGCTTCAAGGTTGAAGAACGTGTGTTCACCGTCGACGAGATGCTCGAATGGGTGAAAGACGGCGAGGCCGCACTTTCCGGCACGGCTGCGGTGCTGGCCGGTGTCGGTACGCTCGTGCGCACCGGCGGGACTGAATACAAGGTCGGCGGCGGCGATGTGGGAGCGCAGACGCGCCGCCTGCGCAGCGCGCTGCTCGCGATGCAGCAGGGAGAAGTCCCGACACCGGCAGGCTGGACCACCAGGGTCTGAGGACCCTGGCGGCACTCTCGCGAAAACACCGGTGAAGGGTCGCACGCGCGTCAATCATCCGCCGGAGGCCGCCCTCCCGGCGGACAACCGGCCACTGGTCGCGCCCATCCACCAGACGGTCAAGTTCGCCTTCGAGAGTCTCGAAGAGACGATGCGCGCCTACCGCGGTGAGCGGGAAGGCTATTTCTACACGCGCCGGGCCAATCCGACGACCCGCCAGCTCGAGAAGCTGCTGGCCGAGCTGCAGGGGCGTGATGACTGCATCGCGCTCGGGTCGGGCGTCGCGGCGGTTGCCGGCTGCCTGCTGTCGCTAACCCGCGCCGGCCAGCATGTCCTGTGCTTCGTCGAGACCTATACGCCCAGCCGCCAGTTGATCCAGGACCTGCTGGGTCGCTTCGGCGTTGAGCACACGATGCTGTCCATCGAGGACGATGCGGGCATTGAGCGAGTGCTTACCGAGCGGCCGACCCGGCTGGTCTGGTTCGAGAGCCCGACCAATCCGGTGACGCGGATCGCGGATCTCGCGCGGATCACGCGGGCCGCGCATGCGCATGGTGCGCTGACCCTGCTCGATAACACATTTGCCGGCTTTCACAATCATGGTCAGTACGGCATCGATGTCTTCGTCCACAGCCTCACGAAGTACGCATCCGGCCACGGTGACGTCATGGGCGGCGCGATCATTGCGCGCGATGAATTGATCCGTGGAATCCGGCGCGATACGGTCGTGCTTGGCGCGCTGCTGGATCCGCACGCGGCATTCCTCGTGATGCGTGGCATGAAGACCTATTATCTGCGTTACGAAGCGCAGGCAGCGAGCGCCGCGCGCATCGCCGCATTCCTTGACGATCACGCAGCGGTCGCGCAGGTCTACTATCCGGGGCTCGCCGGCCACCCGCGCCATGCGATTGCCCGTGAGCAGATGCACGACTTCGGCTCGATCGTTTCATTCGAACTCGAGGGCGGCCTGGAGGCGGCGCGCGTTTTCACGGATGCGCTGGAATTCTTTGCGATCACGCCGAGTCTCGGGTCGGTCGAATCGCTGGTGATGCCGGCACAGCTCCTGCGTCCGCGCGGCCTCACGGCGGAACAGGTCGCGATCAGCGGCATCACGGACGGCACGGTGCGGCTTTCGATCGGCATTGAGGACGCCGACGACCTGATCGCGGATCTTGACGCGGCGCTTTCGCGGGTGTCGGAAGCCTAGAGGCTGCTTGCGACCCGCACGCGGTGCGGGTGATAGGGCAATACTTCGACCACATCGCCGCCGCGCAGCCGCTCCTGCAGGGCGCGCCACCATTGCGCCTCGAGAATCTCGCCGTGCTTCTCGAGAAACACCTCGCGCAGGCGCCCCTCGAATCCGAGGAAATTCAGGAATGTCTCCGGAAAGACATCGTTGTCGGCCACGTAAAACCAGCTTTCCGCGCGCATTTCATCCTCAGGTGACGTCGCCTGCGGAAGGTCGCGGAACCGGCAATCCGTGATGCGGCACAATTCGTCGTAGTCGTAGAAGATGACGCGGTTGTGGCGCGTGACCCCAAAATTCTTCAGCAGCAGGTCGCCCGGGAAAATATTCGTGTAGGCCAGGTCGCGGATCGCCTGGCCATATTCGATGACGGCAAGCTCGGCGTCCTCGGGCGTGGCGCCTCGGATGTACAGATTGAGTGGAATCATGCGCCGCTCGATATAGGCATGGATGATGATGACGTCGTCACCTTCGATATGCACATTCAGGGCGCACTCGCCTGTCAACTCGGCCAGCATGTCCGGGTCGAAGCGATCGCGCGGCAGGCGGATGCGCCTGAATTCCTGCGCATCGACGAGTCGCCCGGCACGGTCATGCTTGAAGACCATGTCGTACTTCGCCATGACTTCCTCGCGCCGGACTGTCTTGACCGCCGGGAAGTGGTCGCGGATCACTTTGAAGATGACATCGAAGTTCTCGATGGTGAAGCAGGCCATCACGAGGCCCTTCTCACCTGGGGCTCGCACGAAACGATCTTTTGTCTCGTCAAGATGCCGGAAGACCTCGCGGAAGCGCTCGGTCTTGCCCTGCTTGGCGCGGCCGAGCACCGTGAACAGCTCGGATACCGGCTTTTGAGGCATCAGTGAGCGCAGGAACAGCACGGCTTCGCCGACGCGATCGAGATCCACGTGGAAGTAGGAGCGAGTGAAGCTGAACAGGATCGAGACGTCGCTGACGCGGAGCATCACGGCATCGACCAGGACGCCGCGCGGCGTATTGCGGAATGCGATGACGAGCGGCAGCATCCAGCCCTCGCCGAGGATCCGGCCCACCACGTAGGCCCTGCTCATCTGGTAGAAGACCGGCCGGATGACCTCGACCTCGCGAAGCGGCCGCTTTTCGCCGATCTGCTGCAGGTGCAGCTTCATGTCGGTCGCGACGTGACGGACGCTGCCCTCGAAATCGCGCCAGGGCGTGCGGAACCGGAAATCGGACAGCAGCTCCTCAAATAGCAGCTCGACCGATCCGCGATTGCCATAGCGGTTGGTGCCGACCTGTGAGTCGATCCCGCGTAGCGGATCGAGGTCGAGCGCAAAAAACTCGATGGCAGCGTCGACACCGACGGTGTCAAACAACCGCCTGGTGATCGAACTGAAAAAGGTCTTCAGGAATTCCGGATCGGTCAACCCGGCGATCTGGTCGACGTAGCCTGCCTTGATCGACACCCACAATGCGGTATCCAGCGCGCGGGTCCCGAGGCGCTGGCGCATTTCCGACACGGACTGGTTGACCATGCTCGAATAGAGATCGAGACGCTCGACGACGTCCGCCTGCACGCCGCGCCAGTCGCGATTCTCGAATCGCTCCGGGGCGCGCCGGGTGATGGCGCGGTACTCGGCGTTGTAGCGCGCAAAGGCGGCGACAATCGCGCTCGCAGCCTCGTCTGCAAGCGCAGCCTGGCTCATCAGGTCATGTTGCGAATCAGCGCGTCGCCAAATTCGCTGCACTTGACCTCAGTGGCACCCTCCATGAGTCGGGCAAAATCGTAGGTATCCACTTTTTCGCCGATCGACTTGTCCATGGAGCGGATTACGAGGTCCGCCGCTTCCGTCCAGCCCATGTAACGGAGCATCATTTCACCGGACAGGATCACGGAGCTCGGATTCACCTTGTCGAGGTTGGCGTACTTCGGCGCCGTGCCATGGGTCGCTTCGAACACGGCGTGCCCGGTCATGTAATTGACATTTCCGCCGGGCGCGATGCCGATGCCGCCGACCTGTGCGGCCAGCGCGTCCGAAAGATAGTCGCCATTCAGGTTCATCGTCGCGATGACGTCGAATTCCTCCGGCCGCGTGAGCACCTGCTGCAGCGTGATGTCGGCGATCGCATCCTTGATCAGCACACGACCGGAAGCGAGCGCCTTTTTCTGCTCATCACTGGCAGCCGCATCGCCCTTGGCGGCGCGGGTGCGCTCCCATTGGTCCCAGGTGTAGGTCGTGTCCGCGAATTCGCGTTCGGCGAGTGCGTAGCCCCAGTTGCGGAATGCGCCCTCCGTGTACTTCATGATGTTGCCCTTGTGGACGATCGTCACGCTCTTGCGGTGATTCGCAATTGCGTACTCGATCGCCGAGCGCATCAGGCGCTCCGTGCCTTCCCGCGACACGGGCTTGATGCCGATGCCGGTGCTGTCGGGGAAGCGGATCTTGCCGTAGAGTTTCGGGAAATTCTCCTTCAGCAGCGCGAGGAACTTCGCGTTTTCGGCTGAGCCCGCCTCGAACTCGATGCCGGCATATATGTCCTCCGTGTTCTCGCGGAAGATCACCATGTCGACCTTTTCGGGAGACCGCACGGGCGACGGCACGCCGACGAACCAGCGCACCGGGCGCAGGCAGACATAAAGGTCGAGCATCTGGCGCAGCGCCACATTCAGCGAGCGGATGCCGCCGCCAATCGGCGTCGTCAGCGGCCCCTTGATCGAGACCAGATATTCACGGCAGGCCGCCACAGTCTCGTCGGGCAGCCAGGTGTTCTTCAGCCGATTGGCTTTTTCACCGGCGTAAACCTCCATCCAGGCGATCTGGCGCTTGCCGCCATAGGCTCTGGCAACCGCTGCATCGAGCACCCGCACGCTGGCTCGCCAGATGTCAGGGCCGGTGCCGTCGCCTTCGATGAACGGGATTATTGGCCGGTCGGGAACCTGCAGTTTGCCGCTGGAGACACGGATCTTTTCGCCGCCCGCGGGCGGCGCAATGGTGACTGCGTTCATGTGCCTGAAATTACCTCGGTGAGGCAGGAATTTTAGCACAGGGCCCTGGTCGCCCCGGGCCACCCGGATCGTGATGCGGGCGGTATTCCAATGGGCATGTCATTGACCATCGGCAGGGCGTGGCGTAGTGTTTGCGCGGTTATGGGCCTGCTAGCCAACCTCCGCCGCCGCCAGTTCCAGGCTCCGCGCCTGGTCCCCGCGATTCTTGCAGTCGCCTGGTTGGGCTTGGCAGTCGCGCCCTGCCACGCGTCTGTGGATCCGGGGAATATGGGATCGTCGCACCACGGCTCGATGCCGGCAGGCAGTTGCGATCATTGTCCGGACACGACTTCCAGTTCCAACGCGCCGTGCGCGATGGCTGCTGCCGGCGATTGCCTGACAAAAGGGCAGGCAATTGTGGAGCGCAGCCAGGCTGGCGATTTGCAATTACAGGCCGCACCAGCGCCGGCATTCCCGAATTTCAATCCACTCTCTTCTGGCAATGGTTTTCCAACCAACGTCAGAATTCGACCGACGCCCGTCGCTCACGCTTCTGTCCAGCAGCGTTACTGCACCTACCTGAAATAGCCATTCCTGCCGTCCGAGTTTATTCGGCGTCCACGCAGGAGTAGGCATACCTACGTCATTCAAGCTCCTGACGCGGCCGGCGGCATCGCCGTTTTCCGATGAACAAAAGGAGTTTGCAGATGAACAGGCAATTTGTAGTCGACCGGAGAGGCTTTCTCGTGGCTTCGGCAGCAATGCTGCTGGCCGGGCCCGCATTCGCCGCCCGCGATGTCATCGAAGTCTTCAAGAGCTCGACTTGCGGCTGTTGCACGAAATGGATCGGGCATCTTCGCGCCAATGGATTTGTGGTGCAGGCACACGACGTTGACGACATAACGGTATCGCGCGCGAGACTTGGCGTGCCAGCGGCGCTCAGTTCCTGCCACACCGGGAGCGTCGGCGGCTACCTGGTCGAGGGACATGTGCCTGCCAGGGATATCCAGCGCCTGCTCAGGGAGCGCCCGGATGCGGCCGGCCTTGCGGTGCCGGGCATGCCGCGCGGTTCGCCTGGCATGGAAGCGGATGTCACGGATCCCTACGACGTACTGCTGTTTCAGCTGAATGGCCACTACACGGTCTATCAGCGTTACGGCGCCCGGTAAGGATCATGAGGAGAGCAGCATGAAGCGCTTGGCAATGATGAACCCATTGGGCGAGAAGCTTGGACGCCTGGCGATCGTGCTGCTGCTCCTGGCGGTGGCCTCCCTGGGAGTGCGCGCGGCAGCCGCGGAAGGGCTTGATCCGCAACTGCAGGACCTCCTTGAGGAGGCGGCGCGCAACAACCCGGAAATCCGCGCGGCGGGCAACGAACGCGAAGCGGCGCAGCAAAGAATTCCACCTGCGGGAGCGCTCGATGATCCGATGCTCGAAGCGGGGGTGGTCAATGCGCCGCTGGCGTCGCAGACCTTTCGGCGCGAAGACATGACCATGAAGATGCTCGGCCTGTCACAGAGGTTCCCCTATCCGGGCAAGCGCGGCCTGCGCCAGGACGTCGCGGCGAAGGACTCGGAATTCGTCGCACACGCCTACCATGAAACGGTCAACCGGGTCGCGCGGGACGTCAAGGCGGCGTATTTCGAGTTCGCGCTCGTCGTCGAATCGACACGACTGGTGGAGGAAAACAGGCAGGTTCTCGAGCGGTTCCTGCGAATCTCCGAGTCGCGCTATGCGGTCGGGCAGGGGACACAGGCCGATGTATTGAAGGCACAGACGCAGCTGACGAGGATGGAGGACGAACTGATCAGGCTCGCCAGCGAGCGCCGGGGGATCGAGGCGGAACTGGTCCGTAATCTTGGCCGCGAGCCGGAAACGGGCCTGCCCGCGCCGGCGGCGCTGCGGTTGCCGGAGGCGACATTGCAGTTCGAATCGTTGCGCGAGACGGCGCTGAAGGAGCGCCCGCAGCTTCTGGGGCTTCAAAGCCTGATCGATCGCAATGGCAGGGCGCTCGAGCTTGCGCGCAAGGACTACTACCCGGATTTTGAGGTGAAGCTTGCCTATGGCCAGCGCGAAAACATGCTGAACGGAATGCCCCGCGATGACATGGTGAGCCTGACCGTTGCCGTCAACCTGCCGATCTGGCGGGGCAACAAGCGTGACCCGGGTGTCGCGGAAGCCATTGCAATGCGGAACCAGGCGACGGACATGTACGCGGCGCAATTGAATGAGGTGTCTGCACGACTGCGCCAGCAGGTGGCCAACGCCGATCAAAGCGTGAAATCGGCGCGGCTTTATGAATCCGGGATCCTGCCGCAGGCCAGGCTCGCCGTGGAGTCATCGCTGTCCGCCTACCGCGTGAATCGGGTCGACTTCCTGACGCTGCTCGACAGCCAGATGACGGTTCTCGAATACGAGATCAGCCACGCGGCGGCCCTCTCGAATTACAACATCGCGCTGGCGGAGATCGAGTTGCTCATCGGGAAGGCGATGTTTTGAATCAATCAACGGGATCGGCTCCAGGACGGGTGGAATCATGAATCGAATGGCATGGATCGGAATCGCCGCCGTCATCGCAGTAGTGGCCGCTGCCGGCTACTGGATGGGAGCGCGTAGCACCACGCAGGCGCCGCACGAGGTGGCTCAGGGCGCGAAGCAGGAACGCAAGGTTCTGTTTTACCGAAATCCGATGGGGCTTCCCGACACGTCGCCCGTGCCGAAGAAGGATCCCATGGGAATGGACTATGTGCCGGTCTACGAGGACGGGGAGCAGGAGCCCGACATGCCAGCCGGCGCGGTGAAGATCAGCCTGGACAAAGTTCAGCTGCTCGGTGTGCGTAGCGAGCCTGCGCTGCCGCGGGAGCTGACACGCACCGTCCACGCGGTCGGCACAATTCAGGCCAATGAGCGGCTGCTATACCAGGTGGCGCCACGCTTCGAGGGCTGGATCGAGAAGCTCTACGTTAACACGACCGGGCAATCGGTCAGCCGCGGCCAGCCGCTGATGGAAGTTTACAGCCCTGACCTCGTGACTGCGCAGGAGGAGTACCTGATTGCGCTGCGCGGCGCCAGTGACTTGCAGGACAGCGCTTCCGATGCGCAAGCCATGATGCAGAGGATGGCCGAGGACGCGCTGCGTCGCCTGCGAAATTGGGAAATCTCGGATCAGGAAATTGAGGCGATTCAACGGGACGGCAAAGCCAGCAGGCTGCTGGTCTACCGTTCCGCTGGAAATGGCGTCGTGCTGCAGAAGTCAGGTATCGAGGGCATGCGCTTCATGCCCGGCGAGGTCCTGTTCGATATCGCCGACTTGTCCTCGGTTTGGCTGCTCGCCGAAGTTTCCGAACAGGATATCGGTCTCGTGCATCTGGGCCAGGAGGCATGGCTCGACATCGTCGCTTATCCGGGCAAGCCTTTCTCGGGCAAGGTCGTATTTCTTTATCCGACCGTCGACACCGGGACCCGCACCGCAAAGGTACGCGTCGAGCTCGCCAACCCGGGTGGGCTGCTAAAGCCGGCTATGTTCGCCAATGTCGCGCTGGCTACCGGCGACGCGCGCGGCGAGGTGCTGGCGGTGCCGGAATCCGCGGTCCTCGACAGCGGCGCGCGTCAGGCGGTCCTGGTGCGCCGCGGCGAGGGCCTGTTCGAACCGCGCACGGTCAAACTCGGCATGCGGGCCGATGGTTACATCGAGGTAACGGAAGGCCTGCAGGCAGGAGAGCAGGTCGTCGTGCGGGCCAACTTCTTGATCGATGCCGAAAGCAATCTCAAGGCGGCGCTCGAAACATTCGGCGGACATGGCGGCCACGGCGCTCAAACCGAGGCAGGCGCAGAGAATCCCGCGCCAGCGGACCCCGCCGGGCACGAGGGGCACTGACATGTTGAACCGGATCATCGAATGGTCGGCACGCAATGTCTTCATCGTCCTGCTTGGAACGTTCTTCATTGTCGCGGCCGGCATTTACGCAGTTGTAACGACGCCGGTTGACGCGATCCCCGACCTTTCGGACGTCCAGGTCATCGTCTACACCGAGTACCCTGGCCAGGCGCCTCAGGTGATCGAGGACCAAGTTACCTATCCGCTCACGACCGCGATGCTCGGGGTGCCGAAGTCCAAGGTCGTGCGTGGGCTTTCGGTGTTCGGCGCCTCATTCGTTTACATCATTTTTGAAGATGGGACCGACATTTACTGGGCGCGATCGCGAGTGCTGGAGTACCTCAATTACGTGTCCGGGCGCCTCCCGCGCGGCGTGACAGCCTCGCTCGGACCGGATGCGACCGGCGTGGGCTGGGTGTACCAGTACGCGGTCCTGGCGAAGGACCGCACGCTGGAGGAATTACGCACGATCCAGGACTGGTTCGTTCGTTATCAGCTCACCAAGGCACACGGAATTTCGGAGATCGCCAGCGTTGGCGGTTTCGTCAAGCAATACCAGGTGACGGTCGACCCGCGGCAGCTGCAGGCCTACGGCGTGCCGCTGATGAGAGTGATGCAGGTGATCCGCGACAGCAATCGCGACGTCGGCGGGCGCGTGATCGAGCTGACAGAAACCGAGTACATGGTGCGCGGCCGCGGCTATCTGCGCGGCATCGACGACCTCAAGTTGCTGGTGGTCAAGGCCGACGGCGGCACGCCGGTGCTGATTCGCGACATAGCGAACGTGGAACTCGTGCCCGAGGAGCGGCGCGGAATTACTGAGCTTGACGGTAACGGCGAGGTGGTAGCCGGAATCGCCGTGGCGCGCTTCGGCCAGAATGCCCAGGACGTGATTCACAACCTGAAGACGAAGATCTCCGAAATATCGAGCGGACTTCCGGAGGGCGTGTCGATCCAGGCGGTCTACGATCGCTCCGACCTGATCAGTCGTGCCATCAAGAATCTCAACCGAACGCTTTTCGAGGAAAGCCTGATTGTCGCGCTGGTCTGCGTGTTGTTCCTGTTCCACGCGCGGAGCGCTCTGGTGGCGGTTGTCATGCTGCCGGTCGGCGTGCTGATCGCGTTCATCGTCATGGGTCTCATGGGCCTCAACTCGAACATCATGAGCCTGGGCGGCATCGCGATTGCCATCGGTGCCATGGTGGACGCGGCGATCGTGATGATCGAAAACGCGCACAAGCACCTGGAGCGGCTGCCACCCGGCGCCTCGCGGCTCGAGGGCATCATCGACGCGTGCAAGGAGGTTGGGCCGGCGCTGTTTTTCAGCCTGCTGATCATCACTGTTTCTTTCCTGCCCGTATTCACGCTGGAGGCGCAGGAGGGGCGGATGTTCAAGCCGCTCGCCTTCACGAAGACCTTTTCGATGGCGGGGGCGGCGCTGCTGTCGATTACGCTGGTGCCAGTGCTGATGCTGCTGTTCATTCGTGGCCGCATCCCGCCGGAGCAAAAGAACCCGCTGGTGCGGTTTCTCATCTGGGGCTACCGGCCGATCATCGGAGCCGCTCTGCGCTGGCGGAAGCTCACGATCCTGGCCGCCGTCGTCGTGCTCGGTATCACCGCTTATCCGGCGATGAAGCTCGGCACCGAGTTCATGCCCGTGCTGAACGAGGGGACGCTCCTCTATATGCCGACGACGCTGCCGTCGCTGTCGTTGACCAAGGCGGCGGAGATCCTCCAGACCCAGGATCGCATCATCAAGGGCTTTCCGGAGGTGCTTTCCGTGTTCGGCAAGGCGGGGCGCGCCAATACCGCCACCGATCCGGCGCCGCCCGAAATGTTCGAGACCGTGATCAACCTGAAGCCCGAGAGCGAATGGCGCACGGGCATGACGATGGAAAAGCTCATTGCCGAAATGGACCAGGCGCTTCAGTTCCCGGGGATCGCAAATGCCTGGACCATGCCGATCAAGGCGCGCATCGACATGCTGTCGACCGGCATCCGCACGCCGATCGGGATCAAGGTGTTCGGTAAGGACCTGGCAGAAATCGAGCGTGTCGCGAAGGAAGTAGAGACAGTGGTGAAAGCGGTGCCAGGCACGACCAGCGCCTTCGCCGAGCGCTTGACCGGCGGCTACTACATCGATATCGAACCCGACCGCATGGCGCTCGCCCGCTATGGGCTCGCCGTTGGAGACCTGCAGGATGTGATCTCCACGGCGCTGGGCGGTGAAATGGTCACCACTACCGTGGAAGGCCTGGAGCGCTATGGTGTGGTCGTGCGGTACCCGCGCGATTTCCGCAGCGACCCGCAGGCGATTGCTACCCAGGTACTTGTTCCCGTGATGAGTTTGAGCCAACCGGCTGGGATGGGCGTCGCGGCGCCAACCCTGAGCAGCGCGATGCTGCCACTGGGGCAGCTGGCGAAAGTGAAGCTGGTCAAGGGCCCGCCCAATGTCCGCACCGAGAATGCGCTGCTTGTCGCCTACATCTACGTGGACATCCGCGACCGGGACATCGGCGGTTACGTGGCCGATGCACAGAAGGCGGTGCGCGACCAGGTGAAGTTCCCGCCCGGCTATTACGTCACCTGGAGTGGCCAGTTCGAATACATGCAGCGGGCCAAGGAGAAGCTCAAGATTGTCGTGCCATTCACGATCCTGATCATCTTCGTGCTGCTGTACCTGAACTTCAGGCGGATCACGGAGACGCTGATCGTGATGCTTTCGGTCCCGTTCGCGCTGGTGGGCGGAATCTGGCTGATGTATCTGCTCGATTACAACCTGAGTGTGGCCGTCGCGGTAGGGTTCATCGCGTTGCTCGGGGTGGCGGCAGAGATCGGTGTCGTGATCCTGATCTATATCGATCAGGCCCTCGAAGCCGCCGCAGTGAAACGCCGGGCGATCTTCGAGAAAATCACCGACGTGGATCTCTACGAGTCAGTGATTCAGGGTGCGCTTTTGCGCGTGCGCCCAATCATGATGACGGTGGCGGCGATTATCGGCGGGTTGCTGCCGATCATGTGGGGTAGCGGCGCTGGTTCCGAGGTGATGCGCCGCATCGCGGCACCAATGGTAGGTGGCATGGTTTCGGTGACCGTTCTTGCCCTGATCGTGATTCCCGCGATATACGCAGTCGTCAAGGAAATCGCCATCCGGCGGGAGGGAGTCTGAAACGGCGCGGCTTCGCGTAGAATCGCGCCATGCAGCAGCAGAAAACCGCCGCACCGATCCGCAGTCGCACGCCGTCCCAGGATGGATTCTGCATGCCCGCGGAATTCGAGCCGCATTCGGGTGCATGGATGCTGTGGCCCGAACGTCCCGACAACTGGCGCGCAGGCGCCGTGCCCGCGCAACTGGCCTACGCTGCGGTGGCCGCGGCGATCGTGCAAAGTGAGCCGGTGACGATGTGCGCTTCGGCGGATCAGTTCGAGCAGGCGCGCGCAGCGCTGCCGGCTTCCGTTCGCGTAGTCGAGATGTCGTCGGACGACGCCTGGATGCGCGATGTCGGTCCGACATTCATCGTGGACCGGCGCGGCCGCGTGCGCGGTGTCGACTGGATCTTCAATGCCTGGGGCGGGCGCTCCGGCGGTCTCTACAGCCCCTGGGACCTCGACGCACAGGTCGCGGCCAAGGTTCTCGAGATCGAGCGCTGCGAGCGCTATCGCGCGCCATTCGTGCTGGAGGGCGGCGCCATTCACGTGGATGGCCGCGGTACGCTGCTGACCACGGAAGAATGCCTGTTGAATCCCAATCGCAATCCCGGTCTCCGGCGCGGCCAGATCGAGACTTTGTTGCAGCGCTATCTCGGCGTCGAGCAGATCATCTGGCTGAAGAGGGGTGTCCACAAGGACGAGACCGATGGCCACGTGGACAATCTTTGCTGCTTCGCGCGCCCGGGCGAAGTGGCGCTGACCTGGTGCGACGATCCCGAGGATCCGCAGTACGACATTTCGCACGAAGCCTACGAGGTACTTCGAACCTGTCGAGATGCGCGTAGTAAGTCATTGAAAATACATAAATTGCTGCAACCCGGTCCCTTGTACATGACGGCGGAGGAAGCGGCGGGCATCGAGCAGGAGCCCGGCAGCAAGCAACGCCGCGGCGGCGACCGGCTGGCAGGCTCTTACGTGAATTTTTACATTGCAAACCGGCATGTCGTGATGCCGCTCCTGGATCCTCGCACGGACCGCCGCGCGCGGACGCAAATCGCGCGGATGTTTCCTGGCCGCCAGGTCGTCGGCGTTCCTTCGCGCGAGATCCTGCTGGGCGGGGGCAACATCCACTGCATCACGCAGCAGCAGCCGCGACCGCGTCGCGTCAGGAAGGCTTGACAAGATTGAGCTGCGTTTGAGCGCGGCCTAGCGTCGCATCAGCAGGAACACGCCCGCGACCACGAGCAACGCACCGGCTATGCGCCAGCCGTCAACGGAGCGCACAGGGAATCCAAGCACCCCGTAATGATCGATCGCGAGCGCGGCGATCATCTGCCCTGCGACCAGCAAGGCGAGGAACGCAGCGCCGCCGATCATCGGCCCGAATGCGGTCGAAGCGGCGACAAAACAGGCGCCGAGCAGACCGCCGCCCCATGCCCACCACGGCGCACCTCCGGCCTGTGCCAGCATCGGCAACGATCCGCGGCCCAGCAGGACGATCAGGAACAGCACCAGGGTTCCGACCGCGAAATTGACCAGGGCTGCCGCTATTGGCGAACCGACGTGCCGGCCCATCGTCGCATTCAGGCCGATCTGCACGGCTAGCGACGCGCCGACCAGGGCGGTCATGATCATTGCGGCGTATTGCATGATTCAGTCCTTCCGCCAACCCAGTTCGACGAAGGCCGCGCGCCCGCGGCCTGGAAAGTATCGATGGCTGCCGAATGCGAAATCTGCGCGATCGGCATAGGCCGTGTCCAGCAGGTTTGTCACGCGCAGCGCGATCGTCCAGGCCGGTTGCGGCCGCCAGGAGAATCGCAGGTTCACGAGGTCATGGCCATCGTATCTTGCCGTATTGGCGGCGTTGGTCCAGTAGCCGCCCACGTGCAGCCATTCCAGTTCCGCGGCGAAACGCTCCACGTCATGCCTCAGCCGCAACGTGTGAATCCGGCGCGGCGCCGTGTCGACATCGTTTCCCGCGGTGATCTGCTCGCCCTGTTCAACTGCTGCCGTGAACCGGTATTCGTGACGCGCAATCGTACCGCTGCCCTCAATTGTCCATGCACTGGCGAAGGCCCAGTCAAAATCGTACTCGACGCCCTGGTGGCGCGTGCGCCCGTCGCTGACATTGAAACCCGCGGAGTCGCGCAGGATCGCGTGCCGCTTGTCCATCGTGAAAGCCGCGAGATCCAGTGCAGCCAATGCGCCGCGCCAGCGCAGGCCAAGTTCGACGGAATCCGCGCGCTCCGAACTGAGATCGGCAAGGGACTGCTGGCGCTGCAGGCGGTAGAGTTCGGTGGCTTCCGGCGCGCGGAATCCGCTGGCCAGCGCAAGATAGGCGGCAATGCTTTCGACGGGCCGCCAGACGACCCCCAGTCGTGGCGCAAGATTCCTGAAATCGTCGGTGCGGTCGGCAGGCCGCGAATAGAGACAGCCACTCGGGCAGGGCACGCCGTCTTCGTCGGTGTTGCCGTCGATCATTCGGTTGTCGTAGCGGTAATGGACCTGTTCAAGCCGCAGACCGGCTTCGATCGACCACCTTGACGCGAGCCGCCGACGCCATTGTGCGTAGCCTGCGGCCAGCTGTGAGTGGACGTCGTAGTCATAGTGCCGGCCGGCAGGGCGGATCGCATTCGCGGCGGGCGAGCCGCCAGTCGTCGGCCCATCCTGGAATTGCAGCAGTGTGCTGGCTGCGAGTTCGGCATCCGCACCGAGCAGCAGTTCACCGCCGGCAATGTTCGCAAGCGCCTGCGAAAACAGGATGCCTGCGCTGTCCTGGCCGTTCTCTTCGACCGGCTGGCCCAGCAGGAAATGCTGCAGGAAATCCATGCGCGAGCTGCGCAGGTAGGCGCGCAGGTCAAGCCCGGATGCGCCCTGGTAATGCGCCGTGAACCGCGCGCTTTGCGCATCGCGGTAGGCCTCGGGGTTCGGGTTCGAGCGTGCGAGCCCGGAATCCCGATAGGCGTCCTCGCCGGTGATGAATCCGGCGGTCTCCTGATCGAGGCGCGTCGCGGCCAGGCGCAGGGTCAGGGAGCCGGTGGAGAGCGGCTGCAACCACACGGCATTCAGTTTTTGCTCCGAGAATCCGGAGGAATCGCGCCAACCACCATCATCGGTGGCGTGCAACGCCATCCCGAATCCGCGGCCGCCGGCTTCATTCGAGGCAGCGAGCCGGATGCGCCGGTAATTGTCGCTGCCGGCTTCGAGTGCGGCACCAAGGGACGGAAGATCCCCGGGCAGCGCCGTAATCACGTTGATGATGCCGTGCACCGCGCTCGATCCGTATATGGAGCTGCCGGGCCCGCGGAGAATCTCGATTGCCGCGGCCTGCTCGATATTGACCTCGAAGAGCTCATTGACGTTGCAGGTACCGACCGGACGGATCGGGATGCCGTCTTCGAGCACCAGCACCGCGCCGCAGGCGCCGGCGCCGGTCAGCACGGGTGAGCGCAGCGCCGTGAGCGATTCCTGTCCGCCGCCGCGCTGGATCATCGTTCCGGGCGCGCGGTTCAGGAGTTCCGAGGAATGCGTCGGGCCGGCAAGCCCGGCAGTCGCAGCGCCGATGCGCGTCGCGCTGCCCGGGTAGTCCATGATCCCGACCGGGCTGCGCGTCGCCGTGACGATCACTTCCTCGAGCGACTGCGCCGGCGCCGCATGTACTATCGCGAGCAACGAAAAAACAGCGGCTTTGCTGGAGGCCTTTGGCACGGCTGCGATTATCGGCGAGGATGCGCTAGATTGTCGCGGCGAAACCCGCAGGGGACCTGCATGAAGAAGCTCATCGGCATCGCGGTTGCGGTCATAGGGGCCTTTGCGGTATCCGGCATCGCTATCAATCGCGGCGAGCCCATCAACGCCCTGTGGATCCTGACCGCGGCGGTCTGCCTCTACACAATCGGCTACCGCTTCTATGCAGCATGGATCACGGCAAGGGTGCTTTCCATCGATGCCACCCGCGCTACGCCGGCGGAGCGCCTCGACAATGGGCGCGATTTCGTGCCGACGCCGCGCTGGGTCGTATTCGGCCACCATTTCGCCGCCATCGCCGGGCCCGGGCCGCTGATCGGACCCACACTCGCCGCCCAATTTGGGTACCTGCCCGGCACGCTCTGGATCCTGATCGGATCCGTGCTCGGCGGATGCGTCCAGGACATGGTGATCCTGTTTCTATCCACGCGCCGGAATGGCCGCTCGCTCGGCCAGATGGCGCGCGATGAGCTCGGGCAGGTCGGTGGTTTGGCGGCGCAGTTCGGAACGCTTGCGATCATGATCATCCTGATCGCCGTGCTCGGCCTGGTGGTCGTGAATGCGATGAAGCACAGCCCGTGGGCCTCAGCCACGGTGTTCGCGACCATCCCGATCGCCATGCTCATCGGGTTCTACATGCGCGGTATCCGGCCGGGGCGCGTGCTCGAGGCCTCAGCGATCGGCATCACGCTGTTGCTGTTTGCCGTGGTTGGCGGCGGCTGGGTCGATCAGCACCCGGTGTTGCGGACCTGGTTCGATCACGACGGTCCGGCACTGGCATGGTTTGTGATGGGCTATGGGTTCATCGCAGCGATCCTGCCCGTCTGGATGCTGCTCGCACCGCGGGACTACCTGTCCACATTCCTGAAGCTCGGTACGGTCGTGCTGCTCGCCATCGCCATCCTGATAATGCAGCCAGAGCTCAAGATGCCGGCACTGACGCGCTTCATCGACGGCACGGGGCCGATATTCTCCGGCAAGCTGTTCCCATTCGTGTTCATCACGATCGCCTGCGGGGCTGTCTCAGGTTTTCATGCCCTGATTTCCAGCGGCACGACGCCGAAGCTCATTCGCACCGAAGCGGACGTGCGGCTCGTGGGCTATGGCTCGATGATGCTCGAGTCATTCGTGGCGATCATGGCGATGATCGCCGCGACGCTGCTTGATCCCGGCGTGTACTTCGCGATCAACAGCTCGCTTGCGGCGCTCGGCGGCACGCCGGAAGCGGCGGTCGCGACGCTGACAGCATGGGGATTCCCGGTCACCACGGACCAGATGCAGACGCTCGCCAACGAAGTGGGCGAGGCAACGCTTTTTGCACGCACGGGCGGCGCTCCTTCGTTGGCCGTCGGCATGGCCAGCATTTTCTCGAGCGTATTCGGTGCGCGGCTGCTCGCGATCTGGTACCACTTCGCAATCATGTTCGAGGCGGTGTTCATCTTGACCACGCTTGATGCCGGCACGCGCGTGGGGCGTTTCATGGTGCAGGATGCGCTGGGGCAACTGTGGGAACCGCTCGGCCGCACCTCGTGGTACCCCTCGGTGATCCTGTCGAGCGCGCTGGTCGTCACCGGATGGGGCTACTTCCTGTACGTCGGCGTCATCGATCCTTTCGGTGGCATCAACATCCTCTGGCCATTGTTCGGTATCGCGAACCAGATGCTGGCGGGGATCGCACTCGCCGTCGCGACCGCGATCCTGCTCAAGAGTGGTCGGGCGCGATACGCATGGGTCACGGGGCTTCCGCTGGCCTGGCTGGCCGTCGTGACGTCGGCCGCGGCCTGGCAGAAATTATTCAGTCTCGACCCGAAGATCGGCTTTCTGGCCGGCGCCTCGGATCTTGCCGGGAATCTTGCGTCTGGAGTACTTGCGTTGGATAAGGCAGCGGTCGCGGGCAAGTTGATGGTGAACTTGAGAATCGACGCGGCGCTGACCGCCTTGTTCCTGCTGGTGCTGTGGATCGTCATCCTGGACATGCTGCGCATCGGCTGGCGGGCTTACCGCGGTGCGCCCCTGGCGTCGGCGGCTGAAGCGCCATACCAACGGACGCAATACGCGGAGGCGGCAGGTGCGTGACCGAACGATTATGCAGCTGATACGTCGCACATCCCTGCGATGTGGCACGCGCCTTCACGACATCATCAAGGGTGCATCGGGCCTCTCGGCTTACGAACAATACCTCGGCCACCTGCACGCCAGGCATCCCGATGCTTTGCCGATGTCACGCGAGGAATTCTTCCGTGCCGACGTGGAGGCGCGCTGGGACGGCGTTCGCAGGTGCTGTTGAATATGATCCGCTCAATAGCGCTGACGCTCTGCCTGCTGATCGCCGCCCCTGCGCTCGCACAGCAAGCGCCCGCCGATGAACAGCCGTCGCGCCCGCGAATCGGGCTCGTGCTGTCCGGCGGCGGCGCGCGCGGACTTGCGCATGTCGGCGTGTTGAAGGTGCTCGATGAAATGCGCATCCCGGTGGATGCGATCGCGGGCACCAGCATGGGCGCCGTGATCGGCGGTCTTTACGCTTCGGGCATGACGGCCGCGGAGATCGAGGCACTGGTGAAGACTGTGGACTGGAATGCGGCGTTCCGCGATCGCCCGCCACGCAACGACCTGAGCCTGCGGCGCAAGCAGGATGACCGTGAATTCCTGGTCCGTTTTCCGCTTGGCCTGAAGGCCGGCAAGTTTCGGGTGCCGCGCGGGCTGATCCAGGGCCAGAAGCTCACGCAGATCCTGCGTCGCGAGACGATATCGGTCGCGGGTATCGAAGACTTCGATCGCCTGCCGACCCGCTTTCGTGCGGTTGCGACCGATCTCGAGACGGGTAATCGGCGCATTCTTGCCAGCGGCGACCTGACCGAGGCAATGCGCGCCAGCATGTCTGCGCCCGGCGTGTTCGCGCCGGTCGAGATGAATGGGCGGTTGCTCGTTGACGGCGGCCTGGTCGAGAACCTGCCGGTGGATGTGGCCAGGGAAATGGGCATGGACATCGTCATTGCAGTGGATGTCGGATCCCTGCCGCTCGGGCGTCGCGAACTCAATTCGGCTCTCGCGGTTTCCAACCAGATGATTGCTATCATGATGCAGCGCGAGACCTATCGGCAGCGCGAACTGCTCGTCGATGGCGATGTACTGATCGAACCGCCGCTCGGCACCATGCAGTCGCTGGATTTCTCGGTGGTCGATGAGACGGTCGCGCACGGGATCGACGGCGCGCGAGGCCAGGCGGCGAGCCTCGCGGCGCTCAGCGTCGGCGAGGCGGAGTGGCAGCACTATGTCGCCGCGAGGGCGGCCGGGGAGTCGGCGCTTCCCGAGATCCGGTTTGTCCGGGTGGACACGAAGTCCCGCCGCTATCGCGAGCGGCTCGAGGCCGAGCTTGAGCCGGTCGTCGGCAAGACGCTGGACCCGGGCGCGATGGAGCGCCGGCTGTCGAATCTGTACGGTGACGACAATTTTGAATCGCTGGACTACAAGGTCGTGCGGGACCATTCGGAAGAGGGCATCGAGGTCTCTGCGCGGCGCAAGAGTTGGGGTCCGAATTACATCCGGTTCGGTCTGGAGCTGCAGGATGACTTTGAAGGCTCCAACAGCTTCAATGCGGGCGTCCGGACCCAGGTTACCGAGGTCAACAAGTTTGGTGCCGAATGGCAGACCGACCTGCGGATTGGCGCCAATCCACGGTTTTCCACCGAGTTCTACCAGCCACTAGGCTATACATGGGACTGGTTCGTCGCGCCGCGACTGCTGGTCGAACGGCGCAACTTCGATTTCATATCAGGTGGCGAGCGTCTCGCAACCTATCGGGTGCGCAACCAGGAGGCGGGGCTGGATGTCGGACGAGAGTTCGGCAGTTGGGGCGAATTGCGGGCGGGTCTGATCCGCGGTGCCGGTGACCGGCTATTGCTGATCGGCGACTCCGGGGATCCAGGCTTGCCGCCGCGATCCGATTTCGAGCGCGGCGAGATCTTCGCGCGATTCACGCTGGACCGGCTTGACGACGTTTTCTTCCCGCGCGACGGTGGATCGCTCACCCTGCAGTGGAACGGCCCGCGCACGGGGCTGGGTGCCGATGCCAACGCGGACCGGATTTCCTTCGACTGGATGCAGGCGCATTCCTGGGGCCGGAACACCTATGTCTTCTGGACGAGCGCCGGCGTCGGGGTTTCCGGGCCGCAGGACTCGGTCCAGGACTTCTACCGGCTGGGCGGGCTGTTCAACCTGTCGGGCCTGCCGGCCGATTCCCTGAGTGGCCCGCATTTCGGCGTCGCGCGCGGTATCTACTACCGGCGCATCGGCGGCAGCGGGGAAGGATTCCTGAATGTGCCGACCTATGCCGGCATTTCGCTCGAGCTCGGCAACGTCTGGGAACGGCGCGGCGATATCGACCTCGATTCCGGCCGCTTCAATGGCGCGGCATTCCTGGGGTTCGATACGTTTCTCGGGCCGATCTATCTCGCCACGGGTGTGGACGAGGACGGCAGCCGTAGCTTCTACCTGATGCTCGGGCGCCTTCGCTAGACGCCGGTCTGTTCGATTCTCTCGAACAAAAGCGCAGGCTCATCGCCGCAGCGCGAGTAGGGATGCCGGCTCTCCATGTCGGCGAGCACCGTGTCACGTTCCGTCGCGCTCGCAAACCAATGCGTCTTCTGCCAGTCGGGTCCGACCAGTTTCACGAAAGGATCGCCCGGCTTGAGCCGGACCTGTATGCCGAACGGACGTGCCGGCGGCGGAGCAGCTTTCAGGTTGTGCTCGTGACAGATTCCCATGACGCAACCATAGCGAATCCGCGCGGCCACACCAACCAGGATGTTCAGAACCGGCGGTCGCCGGCGCCCTCCCGGTCTGCCCAGCCGAGCAGAACGGACTTCAGCAGGTTCATGATCTCTCTTCAGGGCAGCCTGAATAGTGCCGGCCATGCACCGCTCGCACGCAGGCCGCCGAGCAGCAGGACGAGCAGCCACAATCCAAGAAAGGAAGCGGCATCCAGAAAAGCCTTGCGATATATCCTGAGCGGCACCGCGATTGAATCCGGCATCTGCCAGTGCGACCAGGCCGGCCAGAAAGCCGGCACCGAATCACGGTACTGGCGCCAGCTATCGCCATGCGCCGCGAGCAGGGCGGCATCTTCCCGGCGGGCAGCGGCAAAGACAATGGCGCCGACGGTGAGTGGCAGCGCGATCGTCAATGCCAGCGAAAGGGTCGTGAGCCCGATGCCGAGCGCGCCGATAATGGAGCCCAGATACAGCGGATGCCGGCACAGAGCGAACGGACCCTCACGAACCAGCTGTTCATCCTTGCGGCCGGCGATGAAAAGCGTAATCCAGAGCCGCCCGAGTACGGCACAGACAACCAGCACGAATCCGGCGGACTGCGCGAGCAGGGTGGGGCCGCCCCGGATGCCGTGGCCGTCGCTTGCCACGACCAGCACCAGCACCAGCAGATAAAGCGTCTGGGTCAGCCGGATCCTGGGCGTGCTGCCGGAAGTCGTCATGCGCTCATTGTAAGATAGCCAGATCATGAGCTTTGCCGCCGATTTCGTCGGTTATGTCGGCCTGACCGTCATGACCCTGCTGCCAATCATTAATCCGGTCGGAACGGCCGTGCTGCTGCTCGGCATTGGCGCGCATCTCGATCCGGTCGCCCGCGAGCGCCAGGTCCGCAAGGCCTGCATCTACGCCAGCGGAATCCTGATTGCCTTCCTGCTGCTCGGTACCCTGATCATGCAGGTTTTCGGCATCTCGATTCCGGGGCTCCGAATCGCGGGCGGGCTGGTGATCGCCTTCATCGGTTTTCGAATGTTGTTCCCTGACGCCGTGCCGGAAGTGTCCCCCCAGTCGATCGCCGAGGCCCGGGTGAAAGCCGACATTTCGTTTTCGCCGCTTGCAATGCCGTCCCTGTCCGGCCCGGGCTCAATCGCGACCGTGATCTCGATGTCTTCGACGATCCGCCACGAAGGGGAGGGCGCGCACGTCTTGGTCGAGCACGTGGGCGTCGTGATCGGAATCGCTGTCGCGGCGTTGGTCTGTTACTTCGTGCTGCGTGCCGCCGAGCAGCTCAGCAGGAAACTGGGCAGCGCCGGCATCGACGCCATCGCCCGTATCATGGGATTCCTGATGATCTGCATCGGCGTGCAGTTTGTCATCAATGGCGTGGGCGAATTACTGAACACCTAGGGTGGAGCGAATGCGAAAGACAACGATGCCAGCCGCTCCAGAAGCCCTGCCCGGGCGCGGGGACGCGATGCCCGTGCCCGAGCGTCATTTCGTCAATGGCAACCGCCTGTCGCCGCCATTTCCCGCAGGCCTGCAGCTTGCGATGTTCGGAATGGGCTGCTTCTGGGGCGCTGAGCGACTGTTCTGGGATTTGCCGGGTGTCTATTCGACAGCGGCAGGCTATGCCGGTGGCTTCACGAAGAATCCCACGTACCAGGAAGTCTGCACGGGCATGACCGGGCACACTGAAGTCGTGCTGGTTGTCTTCGATCCGGCGCGCATTGGCTACGCGGCGCTGCTCAAGAGCTTCTGGGAGTCGCATGACCCGACCCAGGGCATGAGACAGGGCGGCGATGTCGGCACGCAATACCGTTCCGCGATCTTTGCGATTAACGCTGACCAGCTGCGCCAGGCGCAGGAATCGAAGGCTGCCTACCAGCGCGCGCTCACTGCCGCGGGGCATGGCCGGCCGATCTCGACGGAAGTGCTGGCAGCGCCGGCTTTCTACTACGCCGAGGAATATCACCAGCAGTATCTTGCCAAGAATCCCGGCGGCTACTGCGGCCTCGACTGCTGCGGGGTTGCCTACGTTCCCAAGTTGCTAGCTGGGAGCCGGAAAGCCTGACGGCCTTTCCTGATCGACCGGAATCAATCCGGCAGGCCGGCCATGTGCAGGGATTCGGCCAGATGCGTGGCATCGGCTGCGAGTTTGAATGGTTCCTTCGACATGAAGTATCGAATCGAGAATTTGGGCGTCATGGCCAGACATTCAGCAGCGCTGGTTCTGGCACGGTCCATGTCCCCCAGCCGGGCATGGCAGCCGGCCCTGAATTCGGCGATTCGATACTGGCCAGCGGGTAAGTGATCGAACATCTCCAGGGCTTCCTTGTACCTGTGCAAGACCATGTAAGCCTGGCCAATCGAACGCCAATACCAGGGCGCGTCGAAGTATGGATCGATCTCCCTGGCGCGCTTGAATGACGCGAGCGCGTCTTCGGCCTCGCCGACATACATGAGGACGCACCCCATGGCAGCCCTGTTCCATTGATTGCCTGGATTGAGCTCGATCGCTCTTCGCGCGTATTGAAGCGCCTGATCGAACGACCGCTGCATGAGGCAGACTTGACCCATTACTGAAAAGCAGGAACTCTCGTTTTCGTCAAGTTCGATGGCCCGCTTTGCGAAGACATACGCCTCCTGCAGTGCAGCGTCGGAATATCTCGGGTCGCCGTACGCTCTCCAATAACTTTGCAAAGCTCGCAAGGCGTGAGCGAAACCATAACCAGGATCAATTTCGATTGCCTTCTCGATCAGACGTGTTGCCTCCGCTGCACCTTTCGGATCGTTCCAAGGCAATGCATTGGCCTTCAGAACATATTCGTATGCTGCCAGGCTCGTCGGCGGTTTCCGACGCGCCCGATCGACATCGGAAACCTGGACTCGGCCCAGATGTGGCTACCGGTCTCGGTGTCGATCAATTGAGCGCTGATGCGGATGCGCTCATCCATGCGCCGGACGCTGCCTTGTACGACGTAACGGACATTCAGTTCACGAGCGACCTGCTTCATATCGACTGCGACGCCACGATAGCGAAACGAGGCTGAGCGAGACCGTACAGCAAGGAGGCGCCAACGCGACAGCTCAGTAATGATGTCCTCGGTGATGCCGTCGCTGAAATGCTCCTGTGCTGGATCGCCGCTCATGTTGGCAAAGGGCAGGACGCAAATGGCGACGCGCGCGGGCCCGATGGCGGGAGCAGTCGATGCCAAGTCGGGCTTAGCAGTTTCGGATTGGGTCGCGCGCTGGCCGGTGAGGATGGCGCCGAGGGCGCGCAGCATATCCTTGGCCGGCGGGCTCTGGGGGTTCTCCCCCCAGTCATCGAAGTCGGTGGTATGAAGCGCGCGCAAATCGATCGGCAGGTTGGCGCCTTCAAAGCGCACAGGCACGAGGATGTCGCGCTCAGCCCCTTCCCGCGCTTCGCCGCGCACCCAGCGTGACTCCACCGAAGTTGGCGTCCACACTACCAGCACGGCGGCGGCGGCCTTGAGTTCCGTGGTGATCCGGCGGTCGAATTCCTGGCCTGGATCGATTTCCGGGTCCCACCACACCGACCAGCCGTTCGCCTCGATCGCGG
>JAQBHG010000074.1:0-22956 GCA_032127975.1 Steroidobacteraceae bacterium | reverse complement strand
TAGCGTAAGCTTGCCCTGCCACTTCCGTTCGTGTGCAGGGCAATTCTGATGCGTCTTCTGAGTTACTCTCGCTCCGCGAAACTGCTTCGTCTCGCGGCTTCACTTCTAGTCATTTCCGTCGCCGGCGCATCGGCGTCCTGTGAGTCCCGTGCACCGGAAAACAGGCAGGGCGTGGATTCCGCGCCACTGGTCCTGCGCAGGGGCTTGGGTGGGCAGCCTGGCTCCCTCGATCCGCAACGTGCCGAAGACGCATTCTCGTTCGATGTGCTTAGGGATCTGTACGAAGGCCTGACGACCAGCAGCCCGTCCGGCGAAGTAATGCCCGCCGCCGCGGAGTCCTGGAGCGTGGACAAGACGGGAACGCACTACAAATTCAAGCTACGACGCGATGCTCAATGGTCGAACGGAGATCCGGTGCTCGCGCGGCAATTCGTTACGGCGCTGCGCCGGGCTGTGGATCCCGCGACGGCTTCGGGCGGGGCGGACCTGCTGCGTGCAATTGCGAATGCCCCCGCGATCCTTAGCGGCAATCTGCCTGCGGACAAGCTGGCAGTTCTTGCCGTGGACGATCATTTGCTGGAAATCACGCTGTCGAAACCCGTCCCTTACTTCCCCGACATCCTGACCAACACGGTCGCGTCGCCAGTCCACGACTCATCGCTTGCGGAGTCCGGCGGCTTTTCAAAAGGGGACGCCACTGTCTCGAACGGTCCTTATTCGTTGGCAGAAGTCGTGCCGGGCGCAAGCCTGCGACTGCTGCGCAACACGTACTACTGGAATTCCACTGCCGTTACTTTTGACGAGGTGCAGTACCAGCTGGTGCCCGATGAGAACGCCGAGTTCACGCGCTTTCGTGCGGGTGAACTGGATGTGACCAACAATGTCCCGGAGCAAAGATTTGAAGAGCTCTCGAAGGCGGTCGATTCCGGACTCCAGCATCGGGCTGCACTAGCAACGTTTTACTTCACTTTCAACACCGATCGGGGGCCGCTGAGCAAGGGGCGCAAGTTGCGGGAGGCATTGTCTCTCGCGATAGACCGTGAGGCGATCACGTCTGCGATTACGCGTGCCGGCCAGGTTCCCGCCTATTCGCTGGTGGCAGAGGGCGTCTGGAATTTCACGCCGGCGGAATATGGGTGGCGAAATGCTGCCACGACCGCACGCATTTCGAAGGCCCGCGCACTTTATTCGGCCGCCGGTTACACCGCCTCCAAGCCTCTGCGCCTGAGGATGTTGTACAACGAAAACGATTTGATTCAGCGTGTTTGTGTCGCCATCGCATCGATGTGGAAAGAGGCGCTCGGCGTCGAAACCGAATTGGTCCAAATGGAATTTCGCGCGTACCTTGCAGCGCGCGCCGACCCCTCCCAATGGGACGTCGTACGCGTTGGCTGGTCGGCGGATTACAACGATGCGTCCAGCTTTCTTGACACGATGACGGACGGCAGCCCGCAGAATTTTGGCCGTTGGTCAAATGCGAAATATGCGGGACTGCTGGGCGACGCAGCCATGGAGCCGGATACCGCAAGGCGGCGTTTGCTGCTGCAGCAGGCGGAGCAACTGATGCTGGAGGACTACCCGATTCTGCCGGTCTATTTCTACGTGACCCGGCGACTCGTGCAGCCACGCATCAGCGCTCCGCCCATCAATCCAATGAATCGCACCTATTCCAGTCAGTTCGGTATTACTGAGTGACCTCGGTGGGCGTGCGTTCGACCTTGGCAGCCTTGGCCAGATCCTTGAGGTGCGCGTCGAATTTCTTCTGCTGGACCATCGGACCCAGCTGTTGCTTGACCGATTCGTAGGGCGGCGGGGCTGCGGCGCGTTTTTCCTCGAGCTTGATCACGTGCCAGCCGAATTCCGACTTCACAGGCGTGGCGGTGTACTTGCCGACTTCGAGTTGCTGCAAGGCGTCGGCAAATGGCTTCACCATCTGTGTCGCCATGAACCAACTCAGATCGCCGCCCTCGGTTGCCGAACCGTCCTTTGAGTTCTCTTGTGCAAGCTTCTCGAAGCTTGCTCCCTTGTCGAGCTGCGCAATCATTTCCTTCGCATTGGCTTCGTCTTCCACGAGGATATGGCGCGCATGAAATTCGACCTTTGGCAGGTCGGCGATACGTGCCTCGTATTCCGCTTTCAGTTCCTGTTCGGTCGGCTCCTTGCCGTCGATGAACTTCTTGAACAGCAGCTCGGCCATGGAGCTGGTTTTCACGAGTTCAATCCGTGCGCCGGCCTCACCGGCACCCAATTTCTGCTTGCCAGCTTCCTGTGCACCGACGTACATGCGGACCAACTCATCGAGCGTCTCGGTACGCTGTTCGGGCGTGAGATCCCCGGCTGCCTTGCCGTTGTGCCGGGCCTTGACGTAGAGATCCCACACGTCCTTGGAAATCTCCGTTCCGTTCACGGTGGCTACCGGCTTCGCGGGCGCATCGGCGGCACCCGCGGCGGCGGTGTCGGTCTTCGAGCAGCCTGCAGCCAGCAATAGGATTGTGGCCGTGATGGCCAATGCGTGTGTCTGTCTCATGGTTTCCTCAGTGGTTCCTCGTCGTCGGGTGAAATCGCTTCAATGATAAGGGCATGTATGTCAATCGGCATCATTTCCGCCAGGGCCTCGTAGACCATGCGATGCCGTTGCAGCGAGTTCCGGCCCGCAAATGCTTGAGACTCTATCCGTACCGCAAAGTGCCCGGCCCCGCCTCGCGCGCCCGGATGTCCGGCATGCTTTGCACTGTCATCGCGGACCGTTACCCGTGCGGGTGCGAATGCGGATTCCAGCCGTGCCTGGATCCGGTCCAGCCGGGATTCGCTCATGCGGCACGCGAACGCAATGCGATCCAGAAGCCCTGCAAGATGACGAACACGAATGTCAGTCCCAGCATGCCGTAGAATTTGAAATTGACCCAGGTCGCTTCGTCGAAATAGGTGAACACCACGATATTGATCGCCCCGATCAGCAGGAAGAAAGCGACCCAGGCAAGATTGAGTCGCTGCCACAGCGCCGGGGCCAGATTGAGCTGGGCGTCGGCGGTGTTCATCAGCCGCTGAATCAGTGGGCGGCCTCCAAAGAGCTTCAACTGGCTGGCGAGGAAAGCGATCGCGAACAGCCAGTTCACGACAGTCACCTTCCACATGATGAAGCGGGGATCTCGGATCGCGAGCGTCAGGCCACCAAACACCAGCACCAGGCCCGCGGAAACCAGGTGCATGGGCTTGACCCGCCGGGTCCGGAACCAGTGGATCGAGACCTGCAGGACGGTCGCGACGATGATTACCGTCGTCGCAATGAAGATGTCGTGTGTCAGCTGGTACGCGATGAAAAACGCGACGACCGGCAGGAAATCGAACAACAGTTGCATGCCCGGAACCGTAATTTGGGGGCGCCAATGATAGCGGAAGCGGTCATCTGCCGCTGCCGGTACATAATGGGCCATGGTCCAGCGTCTGGAATTGCATCCGACGACGCCGCAGAAGCGCCTGCTGCGCACCGCCGCGGAATGCCTGCGCGATGGCGGTGTGATCGTCTATCCGACGGATTCCTGTTATGCGCTGGGCTGTGCGCTCGGCGCCAAGGAAGCGATGGAACGCGTTCAGCGCATTCGGCAGGTCGGGAAACGGCATTTCTTCACCGTCATTTGCCGCGACCTGTCGGAGATCGCGCACTTCGCGCGCGTCGAGAATTGGCAATACCGGCAGTTGAAGGCATTCACTCCCGGCCCATATACGTTCGTCCTGACGGCGACCCGTCAAGTCCCGCGCCGCCTGCTTGAAAAGCGTCGCAGGACCGTGGGTATTCGGGTCCCGGACCATCGCGTGGTCCGGTTGCTGCTGGCGGAGTACGGCGAACCCTTGATGAGTACTACGCTGCTATTGCCAGGGGATGACTTGCCACTGACGGATGCCCGCGACATCGAGCAGCGAATCGGATCGGCCGTCGATCTCATACTCGACGGCGGCAATTGCGGCCTCGAACCCAGCACCATCGTGGACTTGTCAGGTGATGCGCCGGCGATACTGCGCGTCGGCAAGGGCGACCCGCGGCCATTCCAATGATCCACAGGCCCATGAGCCAGCACGTATAATTGGCGTCAATTCCCGGGCTAGACTCGGGATGCTACTTGGGAAAATCATGGATGTTGCGTCGTTCCTGACCGGTCTGTCGATCGCTGCAATTCCCGTCCTGTTCGCGATTACCCTGCATGAGGTCGCCCACGGCTGGGTGGCGCGTTCCTTTGGTGATCGCACGGCCGAGGCGCAAGGCAGGCTGAGCCTGAATCCGATACGCCACATCGATCCGGTCGGAACGATTCTGGTGCCTGCAATACTGTTCTGGCTGGGCGGATTCCTGTTCGGATGGGCGCGCCCAGTACCGGTCAATCCGCGTTTCATGCGCGATCCACGCCGCAACATGGTGTGGGTTTCGGCCGCTGGTCCCGTCGCAAACCTGGCGATGGCCGTGGTCTGGGCATTTCTCATGATGCTGAGCCAACACGTGGAACTCGGAGTGACGGGCGAGTGGATCGGGCTCATGGCCGGCTGGGGAATCCAGATCAATTTGATTCTGGCGGTTTTCAACCTGTTGCCGATTCCGCCACTCGATGGCGGGCAGCTGCTTGAAAACCTCTTGCCACCGGGCCCGCTGGCCTCGATCCTTTCGGCGATCCGGCCGTTTGGGTTTTTCATCGTGCTGGCATTGATCGCGACCCACTTGTTATCTGCCATATTGAGCGGCCCGATCGCATTCCTGCAGGGACTGCTGATTGCGGTATTCGGGCTTCAGGCCACCTAGGAGAAGGCGCTTGGCCGGTAATACGAACCAGAATCGCCGCGTCGTTTCCGGCATGCGGCCGACCGGCCCACTGCACCTGGGCAATTACCACGGCGCGCTCGCGAACTGGGTCGAACTCCAGTACCGCTATGAGTGCTTCTTCTTCATCGCCGACTGGCATGCACTGACGACCAGCTATGACGACACCTCAGCCCTCAAGTCGAATGCGCACGAGGTGCTGATTGACTGGCTCGGCGCCGGCTTGAATCCGGGTGCCTGCACGATGTTCGTCCAGTCGCGAATACCCGAACATGCGGAACTGCACCTGATCCTCTCGATGATCACGCCGCTGGCATGGCTTGAGCGGGTGCCGACCTACAAGGACCAGATCGAGCAGCTGAAGGAGAAGGACCTCGGCACTTACGGGTTCCTGGGTTACCCGCTTCTGCAGAGCGCGGACATCCTGATGTACCGCCCCGAATTCGTCCCGGTCGGCGAAGACCAGGTCGCACATGTCGAGATGACGCGCGAGATCGCGCGCCGCTTCAATCACATCTACGGTCGTGAGGCAGATTTCGAGGCGCGCTGCGAGCGCGCCATCAAGCGCCTCGGCTCGCGAAACGCCACGCAGTACAATGAATTGCGCCGGCAGTACCAGGAGCAGGGCAACGCCGAGTCCCTGGCGAAGGCCAGGACGCTGATCGAGTCCGGAGCGAAGTTGACGATCGCGGATCGCGAACGGCTCCTCGGCCATCTTGAAGGTGCCGGACGGTCGATTCTGCCGGAGCCGGCCGTGCTGCTGACCAAGTCACCGAAGGTACCCGGCCTCGACGGTCGCAAGATGTCGAAGTCCTATGGCAATACGATCGGGCTTCGCGAGGCACCGGACAGCGTGACGAAGAAACTGCGCGCGATGCAGACCGATCCGGCCCGCGTGCGCCGCAGCGACCCGGGTGACCCGGAGAAGTGCCCGGTCTGGGACCTGCACAAGATTTACTCGGGCGATGCAACCAAGGCCTGGGTGCAGGCGGGTTGCCGCAGTGCCGGCATCGGCTGTCTGGAATGCAAGAAGCCTCTGATAGACTCCGTCGTCAGCGAAATTGAAGCGATCCGCAAGCGCGCGCGGGAGTACGAGGAGAATCCGGAGGTCGTCCGCAATATCGTCTCCGAGGGTTGCGAACGCGCGCGGGAAGCGGCGCGGGCAACGATGGAAGAAGTGCGGGCTGCCGTGGGGCTGGAGTACCGGTGAGCGATCACGCCGAAAATGCCGTTGTGACCTGCGCCGAATCCGGCGCCATCGAACTTCCGCCACAGCAGGACGAGATGCCGTTCGCCATCGTGGATGGCGAGCCCGTCACGGTGATGCCGCGCGATCTCTACATCCCGCCACAGGCGCTCGAGGTATTCCTCGAAGCATTCGAAGGGCCACTCGACCTGCTGCTGTACCTGATCCGGCGCCAGAATCTCGACGTTCTCGACATCCCGATCGCGGATATCACGCGTCAGTACATGGAGTACATCCAGCTGATGCGGGAGCTCGACCTGGAGCTCGCCGGCGAGTACCTGTTGATGGCGGCAATGCTGGCGGAGATCAAGTCGCGCATGCTGTTGCCGCGCAGCCAGTTCGACACCGAGGAAGAGGACGATCCACGGGCCGAACTCGTGCGGCGCTTGCAGGAGTACGAACGATTCAAGCGCGCTGCGGAGGACATCGACCGCCTCGATCGCCTGGATCGCGACGTCTACCAGGCGACCGTGGAGCTGACTGACCGGCACGTGATCCGGCTGCTGCCGGAAGTCACGCTGCAGGAAATGCTTGTCGCCTTCAAGGATGTCGTGCAGCGCGCGACGATGTTCGAGCACCTGCATGTGCAGAGGGAGACTCTCTCGGTACGCCAGCGCATGTCGGATGTGCTCGCGATGCTGGCGGATTCCGCGCTGGTCGATTTTGTGCGGCTCTTCCGTCCGGAGGAGGGCCGCCTCGGCGTCTGCGTCACGTTCGCCGCATTGCTCGAACTGCTGCGCGAGGGCCTGATCGATGTCGTCCAGGCCGAGCCCTACGCACCGCTGCACGTGAGGCGCGCAGAACGCGATCCGGACGCGACTGAACTTGACGATGTGGAAATCACCACTGCTTCCTGAGCGGTGAACAGCCATGATCCTGACTCAACTGAAGAATCTCATCGAGGCCGCCTTGCTGGCGTACGGCCAGCCACTCAACATGGATCAGATCCGTGGCCTGTTCGACGAGGCCGACCGGCCTGAACCGGGGGCGGTGCGGGAAGCACTCGAGACTCTGTCGCGCGAATGCGCGGACCGGCCGATGGAACTCCTGGAGGTTGCGAGTGGCTGGCGCTTGCAGGTGCGCAGCGAATTTGCGCCCGCCTTGTCACGGCTCTGGCAGGAGCGGCCCGGGCGCTATTCGAGAGCGTTGCTGGAGACCATCGCACTCATTGCCTACCGGCAGCCGATCACACGCGGTGAAATCGAGAATGTCCGCGGCGTCCAGGTCAATCCGAATATCGTTCGCACCTTGACCGAACGCGGCTGGATCCGTGTCGTCGGCCATCGCGAGGTGCCGGGGCATCCGGAGCTGCTCGGCACGACGCGCGAGTTCCTGGATTATTTCGGGCTCAAGAGCCTGGATGAGTTGCCGTCCCTCGCCGCCCTGAAAGACATGGACGACGTCGGCATCCAGCTCGAGTTCGCAGATACGGTGCAGGCAGCTCCGGCCGACCTGCCGGCAGCCAACGACGCCGAAGCTGTCGTGTGAAGCGGCGCAGCGCGCCGCGATCTTCCGCGCCCGTGCGCGACCGGATCCAGAAGGTTCTGGCTGGTCGCGGCGTCGGTTCCCGCCGCCAGGTCGAGGCATGGATCGTCGCCGGTCGCATCACGGTCAATGGCAAGCTTGCACGGCCCGGGCAACCCGTCGGCGAGCGCGACGACGTGCGCCTCGACGGTCGCCGGTTGCGCCTCGATGCCGCCACGCGCGTTGACCATCGCGGGCTCCTCTATCATCGTCCGGCGCGCGAGGAAATTCGCGGCACTGCCGGAGGTGAGGGGCGCAGTTCGTTAGAGCGATTGCCCAAGGCGGCCGGCAGGCGATGGATTCCAATCAGTCCGCTGGCCGCAAATGACGCCGGGCTCGAGTTCTTCGTCACGGACGGTGAGCTTGCGGCCGCGCTCACACGGCGCGGTTATGCAATGCCATCGGAGTACAGCGTGCGGCTCCGTGGCGATTTCGACGACTCGCGGATCGAGGCGGTCATGGCGGGCATTGCGGGCACGGAGTTCGAGGGAAAGCTGACGGGCATCCTGCCCGCGGGCGGTGAGGGCACGAACCGCTGGGTCAACGTGACCTGCGTCGGGCTTCGGCCTCGCGATCTCAAGGGCATATTCGAGCGCAATGGATTCGAACCGAATCGGGTTATGCGCACCAGGGTCGGTCCGATCGCGATGGATCGTGCACTGGCGCGCGGTCGCAGCCGCGCAATGACGGAAGACGAATTGGATGCCCTGCGGGAACTCGCTGCTAGCCAGCCTGCGCCGGCAGTGAAAGCTGCTGACAGTCGAAAGTCATCCCGTTGATGCCGCTGCTCTCGGGTCCCAGCAGGTACAGGTAAGGGGGCGTAACCGCCGCCGGTTCGACCAGGCGGCTCCGGTCTTCGCCGGGAAATGCCTGCAGGCGCATTGCCGTCCTGACCGGACCGGGATTCAGGCTGTTTGCGCGAATCCGCGTCTCTTCCAGTTCGTGCGCCAGCACTTGCGTGAGCCCCTCGGTTCCGAACTTGGAGACCGAATACGCGCCCCAATAGGCACGCCCGCGCTGCCCCACACCGCTCGAGGTGAACACCACGGTTGCATCCGCCGAACGACGCAGCAGGGGCAGTAGCGTGCGCGTGAGCAGGAACGGCGCGGTCAAATTGACGTGCAGCACCTTGCACCAGGTCGGCACGTCGTAGTGCTCGATGGGACTCAATGCGCCGAGGATCCCGGCGACGTGCGCCAGGCCATCGACGCGTCCGAATTCGCGATCGAGTGCGTCATCCAGGGCCTGGTATTCGGTGGCGTCCGCAGTCTCGAGATCGAATGGCAACAGGGCAGGCTTCGGGCCGCCGGCCTTGACGATCTGGTCATAGCTGCGCTCGAGCTTGCGAAGCGTCCGGCCGAGCAGACCCACGGTCGCACCTTGCCGCGCAAGCGCCAGCGCCACGGCCCGGCCGATGCCATCGCCAGCGCCGGTCACGACCACGACACGGTCGTGGTGCGAATTCGGCGCCGGGCTGTAGTCTCTCAGGGTCTGTGGATCGGTCATCGCAGTCCGTCAATGCTGCCGTGCGAGGCGCCAGGCCGTCCAGAGGCTTCGCATGGGACTGAGTTCGAAGCGCTGGCGGCCGACCGTGAATTGTTCGCGCTCGATCCGATCGAGCAGCGCGAGGTGCAGGCCGAGAAAGACCATCTGCGAGCGCAAATCAGCAGGACCGCCGGCGGTCATCGCCTCGCAAGCCTGTCGATTCTGGGCGCGCGCTCGCGCCGCGAGGCGTGCCAGGCAGCGGCGCACGCCAGCGCTGGTGTTTTCCGATCGCAATTCCCCGTGATCAATGCCTTCTGATTCGAGCCAGGCCAACGGCAGGTAGATTCGCCCATTCACGGCGTCCTGGCGCAGGTCGCAGATCATTTCGATTGCGCGCACCGCCTGCCCGGCTGCGCGCGCAAATTTTTCCAAGTGCGCATCCGCCGGGGTCAGGACCGCCGACATCATGCGCAGCAATCCATCGGAAAGTTCGCAGTAACGGTCGAGTTCCAGCTCCGTCTCGTAGGTCGAGCAGGCCAGGTCCAGCTCCAGGCTGGAAAGCAAATCCTGGATTGGCCGCCAGGCCGGACCCGCATCGGGTGCGGCGGAATGGGCGGCCTGGGTCAAGGGATGCCGGGGCCGGCCCTGTTCGAGACGCTGGATTTCCTCGCGCCACCATTGCAGCTTGAGATGCGCCACTCCGTGATCGACGCGCGCCTCGGAAATCGAGCGCAGCTCGAGTTCGAGTGCGAATGCGAATGCCACCACCGGACGCGCCGAAGGCGGCGCGAACAGCCACGCGAACCAGCGCAATGAACCCGCGGGCGGTGGCGCCGCCGGGTCCGGATTCCGCTTCGCCATGTCAGCAGTCTTCAGGGGCGGGCAATTCCGGCGGCGCAACGTCGCCTGTGCGAACGGCGGCCTCTATTTCCGTGAGTTCCTCGATGGACTTGTCGCCGCGCACGCCGAGTTCGGTGAACTTGCGTGCCCCGGGCAGCACGTTGCGCTCGAGCGACCCCACCGATGCATTGAATGCGCGCACGCTCGCTTCGAGCGCGCTGCCGAGCCTGGCCACATGGTTGCGGAAAGTGCCGAGGCGCGAATAAAGATCCTCGGCCAGCTTGCGAATGCGCTCCGCGCCTTCCGCAAGGCGGACATTCTGCCAGCCGTAGTGGACCGCCTTCAGGAGCGCGATGAAACTAGAGGGCGTGGCCAGGATCACGCCACTCTTCATCGCGCTCTCGAGCAGGTCCGGCTGCTGATCGAGCGCAGCTGACAGGAACTGGTCGCCCGGCAGGAATAGCACGACGAACTGCGGCGCACGATCAAACTGTGCTGCGTAATTCTTGGACGACAGCAGCCGCACGCGCTCACCCAGATGCTGGGCATGCTTCTTGAGCGCAGCCGTCCTTGCCTCGTCGGAAGGCGCCTCGACCGCCAGCAGGTAGGCATCGAGCGGAGTCTTTACGTCCACCACGAGGTCGCGACCGTCTGGCATGTGGATCACCATGTCAGGCCGTAGCGCGCCGTCCTCGCCGGCGACATGGACTTGCTCGTCGAAGTCGCAATGCGAGGTCATGCCCGCAAGCTCGACGAGTCGGCGCAGTGCAATTTCGCCCCATTGGCCGCGCACCTGCGGTTTGCTGAGTGCCTGAACGAGATTGCGTGTCTCGCGCTGCAAGGCCACGTGTGTCTCGCGCATGTCGGTGAGGTGCTGGCGCAGGCTGCCGAAGTCCCGTTGCCGCTCGACCTCGATTTCACGCAGCGCCTCCGAAGTGCGGGTCAGCGATTCCTGGATCGGCTTGATCAGTGTTTCTATGGCTTTCTCGCGCTCCTTCAGGGTGCTCTGGGCCTGCTGCTGGTGCTGGCCAAGGTTCTCTTTTGCGAGGCGCAGGAAATTCTCGATGTTCTCGCGCAGCTGCCGTCCTGCAAGGTCGTCGAACCGGCGGTCGAGCTGTTCCATGGCGCGCTCGATGGCGGCAGTTCTTTCGCCCTCAAGGGCTTCCTCCGACTGCAGGCGCGCGCCTAGCACCGCGACCTCGGTTTCCAGGGAGGATGCGCGCCGCCGGCCGATCCACCAGCCCACGGCAAAGGCGATGACGAGCGCCGCAATGATCAGCAGGGTGGTCGTCAGGTTCATGTACTCATGCTCGCAGGCCCAGCCATTCCAGCAGGTCGGTCGGTTGCCCGAATATGGCGTCGGGCTGCCAGGCGTTGGGATCCTCGCCGGCGCCGAGGTAGCCGAACCCGGCCACCAGCGGGATCATGCCCGCGTTGCGGGCCGCCTGCACGTCGCGTTCGGCGTCGCCGAGATAGACGCATTCGCCTGGCTGCAGGCCCAGCAGGCCCGCGGCATGCAGCAGCTGCATCGGGTGCGGCTTGCGCTCGACAAGCGTGTCGCCACTGACGACGCAGCCGCTGCGCGTCGCCAGCCCCATCTCTTCCAGCAGCGGCAGGGTCAGCCAGCCCGGCTTGTTGGTCACGATTCCCCAGCGCAGCCCCGCCGCCTCGAGCGTATTCAGCACGATTTCGAAGCCGTCGAACATGCGCGTGTGCCTTGCGATGCCTGCTCGGTAGAAATCCAGGAAGCGCCGGCGCAGGTCCTCGAAACGCGGCGCCTCCGGCTCCCCGAAAGCGAGCCGCACGAGGCGCAATGCGCCGTGGGACACATGGGGCCGGATGCGCTCGAATGGCAACACTTCCATGCCCTCGGCGGCGAGCAGCTGGTTCAGTGCGCCTGCCATGTCCGGCGCCGTGTCGAGCAGTGTGCCGTCGAGATCGAACAGCACACCGCGCAGCCCCTCGCGAGGGCTCATGCGCTGGAATCCGACGCGGGCCGCTTGAAATGAATGAGGTAATTGACGGAGGTATCGGCGCTGATCCTTGCCTTGCGTGACAACGGGTCGTATTCGAGACCGGCAACATCAGCGACCATCAGGCCCGCGTCCCGCCCCCAGCGGGCGAGTTCAGACGGCCTGATGAGGCGCGCGTACTGATGGGTGCCTGCTGGCAGCAGTCGCAGCAGGTACTCGGCCCCGACGATCGCGAGCGCAAAGGACTTGGCGTTGCGATTGATCGTGGAGCAGATCACGTCGCCGCCGGGCCGGACGAGTTGCGCTAGTGCCTGCACGACCGACGCGGGGTCCGGAACGTGCTCCAGCATCTCGAGGCAGGTCACGAGGTCGAATGCACCGCGATCGGTGTCGGCCAGTGCTTCGGCGGCGACCTGACGGTAGTCAACGGAAACACCTGATTCCAGGGCATGCAGCCGAGCGACTTCAAGTGCGCCGGGCGCCAGGTCGCTGCCAGTCACCCGCGCGCCGCGCCGCGCCATGCCTTCGGCCAGCAACCCACCGCCGCAGCCGACGTCGAGTACGCGGCGTGTCGAGAGTCCCGCACGCGCCTCGATGTAATCGAGCCGCGCGGGATTCAAGTCGTGTAGCGGGCGAAACTCGCCGTCAGGGTCCCACCAGCGCGGCGCCGCGGCGTCGAATTTTGAGATTTCCGCAGGATCAACGTTTGCTGCGCCGGTCATCCTTGAAGTATACCGTCCGGGCTCCGGTCGGAGCTGTTGCGCACGGGCCCGATTCTGTGCATGGAACCCATGAAAACAGTGGGTTACGGATGCATGCCTGTGCTAAGATTTGCGGCCTTCCAGTGCCCTGTCTGAAGACGAAATCTGCATGAGCGAAATCGCGCGCGAAGTCCTGCACGTCAACCTCGAAGACGAGATGCGCCGCTCGTATCTCGACTACGCGATGAGCGTGATCGTCGGTCGCGCATTGCCCGATGTCCGGGATGGGTTGAAGCCCGTGCACAGGCGCGTGCTGTTTGCGATGCGCGAACTCGGCAATGACTGGAACAAGGCCTACAAGAAGTCGGCGCGCATTGTCGGCGACGTCATCGGCAAGTACCACCCGCATGGCGATGCCGCCGTATACGACACGATCGTGCGCATGGCGCAACCGTTCTCATTGCGCTACCTGCTGGTGGACGGCCAGGGCAATTTCGGATCCGTGGACGGCGATGCAGCCGCTGCAATGCGTTACACGGAAGTGCGCATGTCGCGCATTGCACATGAACTGCTCGCGGACATCGACAAGGAGACGGTTGATTTCACGCCGAACTACGACAACAGCGAGCAGGAGCCGGCAGTGCTGCCGTCGCGCATCCCGAATCTGCTGGTCAACGGTTCGGCCGGAATTGCCGTCGGCATGGCGACCAATATCCCGCCACACAACCTCGGCGAGATCATCGACGCCTGCATGGCGCTGATCGAGGACCCGAATCTCAGCCTCGCCGACCTGATGCGCCTGGTGCCGGGGCCAGATTTCCCGACCGCAGGGATCATCAACGGCGCCGCTGAGATCGTGCTTGCCTACAAGACCGGGCGTGGCCGGCTGTCGGTGCGCGCTCGCACCGGTGTCGAGGAGATGGACGACCGCGGCAGGCAGGCGATCGTCGTAACCGAGTTGCCTTACCAGGTCAACAAGGCGCGCCTGCTCGAGCGCATCGCGGATCTGGTACGCGCCAAGGAGATCGACGGCATCTCGGAACTGCGTGACGAATCCGACAAGGATGGTCTGCGCGTCGTGATCGAATTGAAGCGCGGAGAGAACCACGAGCTGGTACTGAACCAGCTGTTCAAGCTGACGCCGATGCAGACCGTGTTCGGCGTCAACATGGTCGCGTTGCTCGACGGCCAGCCGAAGCTGCTGTCGCTGAAGGAGATGCTGGATGCCTTCCTGCGCCACCGCCGCGAGGTGGTGACGCGCCGGACCATTTATGACCTTCGCAAGGCCCGTGACCGCGCGCACCTGCTCGAGGGCCTTGCGGTTGCGCTTGCGAACATCGACGAGGTCATCGCAGTCATCAAGGCCTCGCCGTCTCCGCCGGAGGCCAAGATTGCACTGCAATCGCGCGCCTGGGCCGCGGGTGCCGTGCCGCAGATGCTCGCGCGCGCAGGCGCCGTGTCGGCGCGCCCGGAGGGCATCGCGGAAAACCTCGGGCTCAAGGACGGGAAATACCGGCTGTCTGAGCAGCAGGCCCAGGCCATCCTCGACCTGCGCCTGCATCGCCTGACTGGTCTCGAACAGGACAAGATCGTCAGTGAATTCTCGGAACTGCTGGAACTGATCCGGGACCTGGGCGACATTCTCGCGCGCCCGGAGCGGCTCCTTGAAGTCATCCGCGAGGAACTCACGGCGATGAAGGCCGCCTATGGTGACGAGCGCCGGACCGAGATCGTCGCCGATCAATCCGACGTGACCATTGAGGACCTGATCGAGCGCCAGGATCTCGTCGTCACGCTTTCGCATTCCGGCTACGCGAAATCCCAGCCGGTGTCGGACTACGAGGCGCAGCGGCGGGGCGGTCGCGGCAAGAGCGCGACCACCGTCAAGGACCAGGACTTCATCGACAAGCTGTTCATCGCGCACAGCCACGACACGCTGCTGTGTTTCTCGGATCGCGGGCAGTGCTATTGGCTCAAGGTATGGCAGTTGCCGCTTGCGAGTCGCGGCTCGCGCGGCAAGCCGATCGTCAACCTGTTGCAACTGGGTGAGGGCGAGCGCATCACTGCGGTGCAGGCAGTTAGCGAATTCGATGACAGCCGATTCGTCCTGATGGCGACCACGCAGGGCACGGTCAAGAAGACGCCGCTATCGGCGTTCTCGCGACCGCGCGCGAACGGCATCATCGCGGTTTCGCTCGACGAGTCCGACTGCCTGGTGGGTGTGGCACTGACGGATGGCGAATGCGAAATCCTGCTCGCCACGACCGACGGGAAGGCGATCCGCTTCGCGGAGAGCGAAGTCCGGCCGATGGGCCGGGAGGCCGCGGGGGTGCGCGGCGTCAGGCTCAGTCAAGACCAGCGGGTGACATCACTGATCGTGCTCGGCGAAGGGCCGATCCTGACGGTTTCCCAGCGGGGCTATGGCAAGCTGACCGAGATGGCGGAGTTTCCGCGGCACGGCCGCGGCGGCCAGGGCGTCATCGCGCTGCAGACCAGCGACCGCAATGGCGCGCTGGTGGGTGCATTGCAGGTCAAGCCCGATGACGAAATCATGCTGATCAACTCGAGCGGCACGCTGGTCCGCGTGCCGGTCAGCGATATTCCGGTGCTCGGCCGCAATACGCAGGGCGTGCGGATCATGCGGCTCGAGGACAACGAGGATCTCGTGGGTCTCGAGCGCATCGCCGGCGAAGACTCGGGGGACGGCGAGGGCGCCGGCTGAGGCCGGCCGGCGGATTCACGCCGTGCGCGTCTTCAATTTCTCCGCAGGCCCGGCGGCGCTGCCGCTGCCCGTGCTTGAACAGGCTCGCGACGAACTGCTCGATTGGCAGGGCGGCATGTCCGTCATGGAGATCAGCCATCGCAGCAAGGACTTCATCGCGGTCGCGGAGCAGGCCGAGGCGGATCTGCGCGAGTTGCTGGCGATTCCTGCCGGTTACAAAGTCCTGTTCATGCAGGGCGGTGCCACGGGGCAATTTTCCGCGGTCCCGCTCAATCTGTCACGGCTCGACGCCCGCGCGGACTACATTCACACCGGTCACTGGTCGGCGCGCGCAATAAAGGAGGCGCGGCGCTTCCTGACGGTCGACATCGCGGCCGATCAAGCCGCGTCCAATTATTCGACCGTGCCCGAGCAGGGATCGCTCAAGCTGACGCGCGGCGCGGCCTTCGTTCATTACACGCCCAACGAGACGATTGGCGGCGTCGAATTTCCCTACATCCCCGCGACCGGTGATGTGCCTCTTGTTGCCGACATGTCCTCGACCATCCTCTCGCGCCCGCTCGATGTGCCGCGATTCGGGTTGATCTATGCAGGCGCGCAGAAAAATATCGGTCCATCCGGCATCACGGTGGTCATCGTTCGTGACGACCTGCTGGGCCGTGCCCGGCCGGGCACGCCTTCGGTATTCGACTACCGGGCATTTGCCGAGGCGGGCTCCATGCTGAACACGCCGCCGACATTCGGCTGGTACTTCGCCGGCCTCGTGCTGCAGTGGCTGAAGCGCCAGGGAGGGCTCACGGCAATGGCTGAGCTCAATCGTGCCAAGGCTGCAGCGCTTTATGCGGCGATCGATGCGTCGACCTTCTATTCAAACCCGGTGGCGCACAATTGCCGATCCTGGATGAATGTGCCATTCATGCTGGCGAAACCGGAACTCGTCAGGACCTTCCTCGCGGAGTCGGCCGCGGCGGGTCTCGCGCACCTCGCCGGTCATCGTTCTGTTGGCGGCATGCGGGCGAGCATCTACAACGCGATGCCCATGGCGGGAGTGGCGGCCCTGGTGGCGTTCATGCAGGATTTCGAGCGGCGGCACGGCTGATGGGTTTCCGGATTCTCACGCTGAACGATATCTCGCCGAAGGGACTCGAGCGCCTGCCGCGCGATCGCTACGAGGTCTCAACGGAGGTCGCTGACCCGGATGCGATCCTGGTGCGCTCTGCCGACATGCACTCGATAAAGATCCCGGCAAGCGTTTGTGCGGTCGGGCGCGCCGGTGCGGGAATCAACAACATCCCGGTCGCTGCGCTTTCGCAGCGCGGCATCCCGGTTTTCACGGCGCCCGGCGCCAACGCCAATGCGGTCAAGGAACTGGTGCTGGCCGGCATATTCCTGGCTGCCCGCCACATCTGCGAGTCCTGGCAATTCGTTCGTGAGCTCAAGGGCGATGCCGCCGCGCTCGAGGCGGCGGTTGAACAGGGCAAGAAGCGCTTTGTCGGCCATGAATTGCCGGGACGCACACTAGGCGTTGTCGGGCTCGGCGCGATCGGCGTCGAAGTCGCCAATGCCGCACATCTGCTCGGCATGCATGTGCTCGGCTACGATCCTCAGATCACCGTGCAGCGGGCCTGGCAGCTGTCGTCCGGAGTCGAACAGGCGCTGAGCCTGGAAGACCTGTTTGCGCGCTCCGATGTCGTTACGGTGCACGTGCCGCTCACCGACAGCACGCGTTCGCTGGTCAATGCGAAGCGTCTCCGGCTGATGCGAAAGGGCGCCACGCTCCTGAATTTTGCCCGCGCCGCTATCGTGAACGAAGCTGACATGCTTGCTGCGCTGGATTCCGGCAATCTCGTTGCCTACGTCTGCGATTTCCCGACACCGCAAATCAAGGATCACCCGCGTGTCGTCGCGTTGCCGCATCTCGGGGCCTCCACCAGCGAGGCCGAGGACAACAGCGCAATGATGGTGGCGGACACGGTTCGCGACTATCTCGAGAACGGTAATATCCGCCATTCGGTCAACTTCCCGGAGGCGGCGTTGCCCCGCGCGCCCGGAACCGCACGCATAGCAGTTGCGAACAGCAATGTCCCGAACATGGTGGGCCAGATCTCGACCTCACTGGCGGAGGCAGGACTCAACATCGCAAACTTGCTGAACAAGTCGAAGGGTGAGGTCGCGTATACACTGATCGACATCGACGGGCAGGTGCCCGCAGGCCTGATCGATCGCATAGCCGCCATCCAGGGCGTGCTGTGCGCGCGGGCCGTCTAGGAGGGCCGACATGGCGAATCGTTTTGAACAATTCGCCGCACCTGGTGTCCGCCGGCTTGCCCCGTACCTGCCCGGCAAGCCGCCCGAGCAGCTCGAACGCGAACTCGGAATCACCGGCAGCATCAAGCTGGCATCCAATGAGAATCCGCTGGGCCCGGGTCCGCGCGCACGCGCCGCACTCGCGGCAGCGATCGCGGACGTCGGCATGTATCCCGATGGCAGCGGCCACGCGCTGCGTGCAAAACTCGCCAGGAAGCACAAGGTCTCGATCGAACAGGTGACACTCGGCAACGGTTCGAATGACGTCCTCGTATTGCTCGCCGAGGCATTCCTGACGCCCGATTGTGAAGCCGTCTATTCACAGTATGCATTTGCGGTCTATCCGATTGCGGTGCAGGCATCCGGGGCGCAGGCGCGGGTCGCGGCCGCTAATTCACCCGATCACCGCATGCCGCTCGGCCACGATCCCGTCGCCATCCTCGCCGCGATGGGGCCGAAAACACGTGTCGTCTTTCTCGCCAACCCCAACAATCCGACGGGCACCTGGCTCGCTGGACCCGAACTCGAAACGCTGATCCGCGGCATCCCGCCTGAGGTCATCATCGTGCTCGACGAGGCGTATCACGAGTATTCGATCGGTGCAGGCGTCCCGGATGGCAGCGCCATGCTGGCCCGGCATCCGAATCTGGTCGTGGCGCGCACATTTTCCAAGGCTTACGGACTCGCGGGGCTGCGTGTCGGCTACACGCTGTCGCATCCGGACATTGCGGAGTTGCTGAATCGCGTGCGTCAGCCGTTCAATGTGTCAGTGGTCGGACTCGCCGGCGCTGCCGCGGCACTTGATGACGGCGAACATATCGAAAAGACGCTGGAACTGAATCGCACAGGGCTCAAGCGGCTTCGCGAAGGTCTGGCTGCACTCGGCCTGACGGTCCTGCCGTCCGCTGCGAATTTCCTGCTTTGCGACCTGCAACGGCCTGCAGCATCGGTCAGCGACGCGTTGTTGCGCCGCGGAGTGATCGTACGGCCAGTCGCCAACTACGGCTTGCCGAATCACCTGCGCATTTCCACCGGCGCTGCAGAACAGAATGAGCGCCTGCTCGCGGCAATGGCCGCTGCGCTTGCGGAAGGGGCGTGACCAGGCAGCCGGCAAGTTTCATCGCCGGTCCCGGTGGTCGGGTCTCGGGCGAGATCCGCGTTCCCGGCGACAAGTCGATCTCACATCGCGCCGTGATGCTGGGCGCAATCGCAAATGGCATCAGTGAGGTAAGCGGCTTTCTCGAAGGCGAGGACTGCCTCGCGACACTAGCCGCCCTCGAGGCGATGGGTGTGCGTTTCGACCACCCCGCACCGGGCCATCTGATCATTCATGGTGTGGGTCTGCACGGGCTGAAAGCGCCACCTGCCGCATTGGACCTCCGCAACTCCGGCACCGGCATGCGGCTCCTGGCCGGGCTCATGTGCGGCCAGGAATTCGATTCGACGCTGGTCGGCGATCAGTCGTTGATGCGCCGCCCGATGAATCGCGTCGGCGCTCCGCTGCGGCGCATGGGCGCGAGGGTTCGGACCCGCGATGGCCGGCCGCCAATCGAAATCACGGGCCGAAGGAAACTGCAGGGTGTCCGGAACGATCTCGACGTGCCAAGTGCACAGGTGAAATCCGCGATCCTGCTCGCCGGGCTCTACGCAACGGGGCGGACTCTGGTTGTAGAGTCGGCCCCGACACGCGATCACACCGAGCGCATGCTGGCAGCCTTCGGCGTTGCGGTCGAACGCGACGGCGCAGAGGTTTCAATCCGGGGACCTGTAACGCTCCAGGGTCGTCGCATCGATATTCCCGGTGACTTTTCCTCGGCGGCATTCTTCATCGTCGCGGGACTCATCGCGGGCGCGTCGCCCTTGTTGATTCGGGATGTCGGCATCAATCCGACCCGAACCGGGCTGCTCGAAATCCTGAGACTGATGGGCGCGGACATCCGGGTGCAGGACGTGCGGGATTGCGGTGGCGAGCCGGTGGCCGACCTCGAGGTCAGGCCCGGACCGCTGCGGGGCATTGCAGTGCCGAGCGAACTCGTTGCGAGCGCCATCGACGAGTTTCCCGTGTTGTTCGCTGCAGCCGCGGTTGCGCAGGGCGAGACCGTCGTGACCGGCGCAGCCGAATTGCGGGTCAAGGAAAGCGACCGCATCGCGGTCATGGCCGAAGGCCTCGAACGCATCGGCGTGCAGGCGGAGGTTTTGCCGGACGGCCTGCGTATCAACGGCGGGACGGTCGGCGGCGGCGTGGTCGAAAGCCGCGGCGACCACCGGGTTGCGATGTCTTTTGCCGTGCTGGCAGCGCGCGCGATTGCACCAATAGTCATCCGCGACGTGCGTTATGTCGCTACATCGTTCCCGGGTTTCCCGGCGATGGCGCGCGGTGCAGGATTGCTGCTGGTGGAGGAGGGCTGAACATGGTGCCGGTCATCGCGATCGATGGCCCTGGTGGTTCGGGCAAGGGCACGGTTGCGCGCCTGGTCGCGCGCCAGTTTGGTTGGCACCTGCTGGACAGCGGTGCGCTTTACCGGCTGGTGGCGCTGGCGGGAATGCGCACAGGCCTTGCCACAGACGACATGGCCGGCCACGCGCGGCTGGCGGCCACGCTTGACGTGGAATTCGAAGTCGATTCCGCGGGTGATGAAAGGGTGCTTCTGGCTGGGTCGGACGTGACCGGGGAATTACGCGGCGAGCAGACCGGGGAGGCGGCCTCCCGGGTCGCGGCCTGGCCTGACGTGCGTTCGGCCCTGCTGGGGCGCCAGCGCGCGTTTGCACGGGCACCCGGATTAGTGGCCGACGGACGCGACATGGGATCCATCGTTTTCCGCGATGCCGGGCTCAAAATCTTCCTGACGGCGAGCCCCGAGGAGAGGGCCCGCAGGCGCTATAAGCAGTTGATACAAAAGGGGTTGAGTGTTAATCTCGCCGCCCTTTCCGCGGAGATCGCCGAGCGGGACAGGCGGGATACGACGCGACTCGTGGCACCGCTGATTGCTGTTCCGGATGCGATCGTCGTGGATTCGACCGCGCTCTCCATCGAGGAGGTCGTCGGGCGGGTGGTTTCACTCGCACGCGAACGCTTCCCCGGGTTGGCGCAGCAGGATTGAGCAAGGCGCAGGCGATGGCCGGCGCAGGTCGGCGCGACAGGAAGTTTGCGCCGGTGACTACAGGACCCAGCGCGGCACGATGCTGCGTGGCACGCAACCAACCATGGGCCCCGGGGGCCCGGAAAACCAATGACCGAATCTTTTCAACAACTTTTTGAGCAGAGTCTTGCGAGCCAGCAGATCAGGCCTGGCCAGATACTTACCGGCACCGTGGTCGATATCAATGCCGACGTCGTAATCGTCAGTGTCGGCCTCAAGTCCGAAGCGGTGATCCCCGCGGAGCAATTCCGCAACGAAAGCGGCGAAATGGAAGTCGTCGTCGGCCAGGAGGTCGAGGTCGCACTGGATGCCGTCGAGGACGGCTCCGGAGAGACGCGGCTGTCGCGCGAGAAAGCAAAGCGCGCCCGCACCTGGACCCGCCTCGAAGAGGCCTTCACGAAGGGCGAGATCGTCACCGGCATCATCAATGGCCGCGTGAAAGGCGGCTTCACGGTCGAACTCGACAATGTCCGCGCGTTCCTGCCCGGTTCGCTCGTGGACGTGCGCCCGGTGCGCGACCCGAGTTACCTCGAAGGCAAGGAACTGGAATTCAAGGTCATCAAGCTGGACCAGCGCCGCAACAACGTGGTGGTTTCGCGCCGCGCGGTGGTCGAGCAGGAATACAGCGCCGAGCGTTCGCAGCTGCTCGACAATCTCAAGGAAGGAGACGTGGTCAAGGGCGTGGTCAAGAACCTGACCGACTATGGCGCGTTCGTTGATCTTGGCGGCATCGACGGCCTGCTGCACATTACCGACATGGCGTGGAAGCGCGTCAAGCACCCATCCGAAGTCGTGAAGGTCGGCGACGAGATCGACGTACGAATCCTCAAGTTCGACCGCGAGCGCCAGCGCGTATCGCTCGGCATCAAGCAGCTGGGCGCGGATCCGTGGCAGAACATCGCGCGGCGCTACCCGCCGAACACGCGCTTGTTCGGCAAGATCACGAACATCGCCGATTACGGCTGTTTCGTTGAGATCGAGGAGGGTGTCGAGGGCCTCGTGCACGTCTCCGAAATGGACTGGACCAACAAGAACGTCAATCCAGCCAAGGTCGTGCAGGTCAGCGAAGAGGTCGAGGTGATGGTCCTCGACATCGACGAGGAGCGTCGCCGCATTTCACTGGGCCTCAAGCAGTGCAAACCGAATCCGTGGCGCGAATTCGCCGAGAGCTTCAACCGCGGTGACCGCGTCAGCGGACAGATCAAGTCGATTACCGACTTCGGTATCTTCATCGGCCTGGCGGGCGGCATCGACGGCCTAGTGCACCTTTCGGACATCTCCTGGGACCGGCCCGGCGAGGAAGCCGTGCGGGATTACCAGAAGGCCCAGACCGTCGAAGCGATGGTGCTGTCTATTGATCCCGACCGCGAGCGCATATCGCTCGGCATCAAGCAGCTCGCAAAGGACCCGATTTCCGCCTATCTCGCCGATCACCCCAAGGGCAGCATCGTCAAGGGAGTGATCAAGGACGTCGACGCCAAGGGCGCGATCGTCGACCTGGGCGACGGTATCGAGGGCCACCTGCGGGCATCGGAGCTGGCGCGTGATCGCGTGGAGGACGCGCGCAGCGTACTGAAGGTTGGCGAGGAAATCGAGGCGCGCTTCATCGGCGTGGACCGCAAGAGCAGGGCGATCGCGCTGTCGATCAAGGCCAAGGAAGCATACGAGGAAGCCGAAGCGGTGGAGCAGTACCGCGGCGCTGATACGGCGACCGGCACGACACTGGGCGATCTGCTGAAGGAGCAGATCTCGGGGCAGTGAGGCGGGTCCGTGGCGCGCTGCCGGGGATGGGTGGCGTGCCTCGCGTGTGAGGACGGGAGTCATGACAAAATCAGAATTGATCGAGATCATCGCTGCCAAACAAAAGCACCTGCCTGCCAAGGACATAGAGCTGGCGGTCAAACAGATGCTCGAAATCATGAGCGACGCGCTTGCCGGGGGCGAGCGCATCGAGATTCGTGGCTTCGGCAGCTTCTCGCTGCATTTCCGGCCACCGCGCCAGGGCCGCAATCCGAAAACCGGCGAGGCGGTCGCACTTGCAGGCAAGTACGTTCCGCATTTCAAGCCGGGCAAGGATCTGCGCGAGCGGGTCAATGAAGGTCAGTCGCACCCGATCCGGAATTGAAGAGCGCGGCCGGCGCGCCGCCGGTGACGCATGAACCCTGAATCGGTCTGGATTTTCCTGGCTGTGCTGTTTCTCGGCGGAGCCAT